>JAHFDE010000018.1:0-10910 GCA_023249165.1 Candidatus Methylomirabilota bacterium
ACGAGGTCCGGGGGAACCTGCTCACGGTCGCCTGGACGATCGAGGGGCTCGGTCTCATGACCGCCGGCTTCCTCCTGCGCGACCGGACGCTGCGCCTCTCCGGCCTCGGGCTCTTCGCAGTCTGCCTCTTCAAGGTCTTTGTAATCGATCTCAGAGGTCTCGAGACGATCTACCGGATCCTTTCCTTCATCGTGCTTGGGATCATCCTGCTCCTTGTGTCGTTCGCCTACACCAAGTACAAGGACGTTATCAAACGGTACATCTGAGTGGAGTGCGGGCATGAGGCGGAATGTTGTCCTGGTTGGCGTCTGCTTGCTCACGGCCACGGCGGTGGGTCTCCTGGCCATGAGTAGAACCGATCACGAAGTCAGCCTTGAATCGGTCGTCGAGATCTGGGCCGACGTCATCCGCGATATGGACCGCCTCGGCCTGACGATGACCCGGGTTTCGGCCGAACGGGAAATGGAGATCGGCCAGGAGATCGAGAAGCACAGGCCCTGGCCCCTCAAGGACGATCCCGCGCTCCAGGCCTACGTGACCAGCGTGGGCCAGGCCCTTTTGCCGCACATCCACCGGAAAGGGATCAGTTACCGCTTTTATGTCATCGATGCCCCCATGATCAATGCCTTTGCAATCCCAGGCGGCGGCGTTTATATCACCACGGGGATGCTCAATTTCCTGGAGACCGAGGCCGAACTGGCCGCGATCTTGGGACACGAGATCAGCCACGTCGATCTCCGTCACTGCATCGAGCGCCTCCAGTATGAACTGGCCGCCCGGAAGATCGTCGGCCGCGACCTCGCGATGATCGCAAGGATCCAGTACCAGCTGGTTCACGTTAGTTTCAACGAGCAACAGGAGCTCGAGGCGGACGCGGCAGGGGTGATCCTTGCGGCGAAGGCCGGATACGATCCTCGGGCAGGGAAGACTGTCTTTGAGCGTCTCGCGGCGGTCAAGCGGGAGAGAGAGAGGAAGGAACAGCGCGAAAAACCGACACTGATGGTCGAGGAGGTGGGCACCGCCCTCAAGAAGGCCCTGGAGCACTACTTCGCGACCCACCCCCCAAGCTCAAAGCGGGCGCAACAACTGGAGCGCCTCTTCGAGCGCAACGCGCGCGCCTGGCGCGGCCAAAAGTTCTACGTCGGCCGCTCGAACTATCAAGACCGAATCCCCAGATCGTCCGAAGAGCGAATGTACGAGTACAACAGCCATGAGCGGCAGAGCTAATTGTCCCGCATTGAGGTATACGACCCAGAGTCCTTATGGATGAGTATCGGCCAACCAGCCGGCGACCGATCTCCGAATTTTTCCGCAGAACGGGCCGTGGCACTGCCCGCGCCTGCATGAATTGGGGCATTCACCCCAACGTGATCTCCTATCTATCGATCGTGGCATCGGCCGGCGCGGCCCTCTGCTTCTGGAACGCCAAGGTCCTTCCGGTCTTGTTGATCGTGGGGCCGATTCTCTGCTACGTCCGCTTGTGGCTCAACATGCTCGACGGCATGGTGGCGCTGGCATCGGGCAAGGCGAGTTGGCGGGGGGAAATCCTCAACGACCTGCCCGACCGCATCTCGGACGTCCTGATCTTCATGGGGGTCGCGCATAGCGGCCTCAACGCCCCATTGGGTGGCTATTTGGTTGCGATCTTCGCCCTCCTCACGGCCTACGTCGGCATGTTGGGACAAGCCGTTGGTGTGCAACGGGAGTTCAGCGGGATCATGTCAAAGCCATGGCGGATGGTGGCCCTGCACATCGGGGCGTGGATCATGCTCGGTCTCTTGTGGTGGGGTGACGGCCGCATTCGATATGGCGGCTGGACTGTCTTGGACTGGACGCACTTGATCATCATCCTGGGGTGTGTGCAAACGATCTGGGTCAGACTGGCCCGGATCATGCGGGCGCTGCATCAGAAGGCAACTGGCAGAGCGAAAGGCTAGCACCATGTCACCAAACGCCGCCCTGCAAAGCGATGTGTTTCGCCTGTACCTGCTGATCGTTGGCGCGCTCTTGGTGACGGCTGGCGGTGTGCTCGCGGTGCTGACCTGGGGGCTAAAAAAGAATGTTCAGCAGGTCTGGGTCACCTATCGGGCCTGGCTCATCATGGCTCCGGCAGTCATCGGGTGCATCTTCGCCGGCCGGGAGGCGATGGTCGTCGCCTGCGCGCTGCTGGCCATCTTCGGCATGAAGGAGTTTGCCCGAGCCACGAGCCTCTACCACGATTGGTGGATGACCGGCGGCGTTTATCTGGGCATCGTCGCTGCCACCGTCGTATCGCTCGTGGCCGACCCCTTTAGCGGCCAACCTGGCTGGTTCGGACTCTTCACGACGCTGCCCGTTTACGCGATCGCCTTTATTTTGATAATCCCCATCCTGCGCAATCGGACACAAGGCCAATTGCAGGCGATCTCCCTGGCCATCGTGGGCTTCATCTACATCGGGTGGATGTTCGGCCACCTGGGATTTCTAGCCAATTCGAACCATCCCTACGGTTATCTGTTGTATGTCATTTTTTCGGTTGAACTGAACGACGTGGCCGCGTTCACCTTTGGCAAGCTCGTTGGCCGGCACCAGCTCCGGAGCCACATCAGCCCGAATAAGACCTGGGAAGGGGCGCTTGGTGCCCTAGCCGTGTCGATGGCGCTGCCTTGGGTCCTCGGTTTTTCATTCCCGCACTTTGGGCCGGTTCAGCGCGTGCTCACCGGGCTGATCGTCGGCATCGGGGGCCAGCTCGGCGATCTGTCTATCAGCGTCATCAAGCGCGATCTCGGGATCAAGGACATGGGTGCGACGATCCCCGGTCACGGGGGGATTTTGGACCGGATCGACAGCTTGATCTTTGTGGGACCGTTGTTCCTGCACATGGTCAATTACTTTTACGGCCTCCGGTGATTGACGATGAACGAATGGCGATATGAGACGGCACAGGATCTGGATCAAACGATCGTCGAGCGCCTCCGCCGATTCCCCCGGGAAGCCGACATGCTGGTCTACGGAATCCGCGCTTTGTCCGCGCTCGGGCTCCGCGCGTGGCTTCGCATCTACCATCGCCTGGAGGTGACTGGCCGGGAACATCTGCCCCCCGACGGTTCCTATGTGCTAGTCGCCAATCATACGAGCCATCTCGACACCCTGGGTCTGCTCTCGATCCTCCCGTTGAAAAGGCTGCATCGCGCCTTTCCCGCGGCGGCGGCCGACTATTTCTTTACGAGCGTTCCGCGGATTGCGATTGCGGCCGTGGTCGTCAACGCGCTGCCCTTCTACCGAGAGGTGCACATCCGCCAGAGCCTAAACCTCTGCAAGCAGGTGCTGGTCAACCCAGGCAACGTTCTCATTCTTTTCCCAGAAGGAACGCGATCGACCACCGGCGAAATCGGGGTGTTTAAGCCTGGCGTCGGGCTCTTGCTGGCTGGCACGGATGTGCCAGTCTTACCCTGCCATATAGACGGCGCATTCGAGGCCTGGCCAAAGCAAAGGCTGCTGCCCCGCCCGGGCCGACTTCGGCTGGTGATCGGTGCCCCGCGCAACTACGCGGCTCTCCAGCCGGGCAAAGAAGCCGCACTCCACATTTGCCGCGAATTACGCCAAGCCGTATTGGAGTTGGCTGCATTGAACCGGAGAGCCGGTTTCCGTCGAGAAGGGCCCGTCGACCAGGGCGCGGAGGAGACGTGACGACGCACACCGGGACAGATTTTAAGGCGGCCAAGCCCTGGGGGTGGCTCATCGCCTTCGCCGGCCTCCTGAATCGCTTCGCCCTGTCCCGCCACACGACACTCGATGTCCGCGCCAGCGACCTTGCCCTGGTCCGGAGCCTCCCCCCAGGTTGCCTCATCGCGCCCAACCACGCCCACTATGCCGATCCCCAGGTAACCTTCGAGCTAGCCCGGCGCACGGGACGGCGGGTGACCTTCATGGCCACCCGCGAGGCCTTTGACGTATGCCGGGGGTGGTGGGGATGGTGCCTGCAACACCTCGGCGCCTTCTCGGTCAACCGGGGGGGCGAAAATGCGCAGGCGCGGCGCTTCGCCCGGGACGTCCTCATCGCGGGCCTCTACGATCTGGTGATGTTTCCCGAGGGAGAGATCTATCTCCTGAATGATCTCGTCATGCCACTCAAGCCGGGTGTGGCGCGCCTCGCGCTCGAGGCAGCCATCGAGCTTCGCCAACAGGACCGGCCCCGGCCGATCCTCATCGTGCCTGTCGCTATCAAGTACCGCTTTACCGGGGACATCACGCCAAGCCTTGAGGCGAACCTGGCGGGGCTGGAGGCACGGGTCCTGGGGGAGGCTCGAACAGGTCCTCTAGACCCCCGCATCGTGCGCCTCGGGACAGAACTTCTGGATCGGGCAGAACGGGCACACGAGGTGACGCCGGTTCCTGGGGTTGGCCTCTTCGAGCGGGTCCGCGGGCTTCGGCGCGCTATCCTGGAGCGGCTTGAGCAGATGCACTTCGGTCGAGTTCAAGAAGGTTTCGACTTTGATCGGGCCCGAAAGCTCATGATCCGAATCCAGGGGCTCCTGCTTGCCAAGGAAGGACAGAGGGGATACTACGGCCCCCCTGCTGCCCCGCCCGAAGACCCCTTGACGGCGGACCTCGAAGCAGCCCAGTTATGTGCTCGATCGGTCGCCTTCCACCAAGACTACCTGCTCCAGAATCCCACCCCGGAGCGAATGGCCGAGACCCTCACCAAGCTTGAGCGCGAGGTGCTGGGACGGCAGATCCGTGCTCCCCTCGGAAACCGGCGTGCGGTGATCCGGATCGCACCGCCGATAGACGTCCACGAATACTTGCGGGACGACACGCCACCCTCCCTCCTGGACGGAACCATCGAGGCCATCGTCATCGAGCTCCACCAGACGCTCCAGGGGACCCTCGACGCCATCGACCGGGAGGAGGCTTGGCCCAAGGGGTCGGGCGCGAGCGAGGCCCAGGGAGACACCGTATGCCGCTAGGAACGTATACACAGCTCCTAAAATCGGCCGGGTTTCAGGCCTTTCTCTGGGCCCAGTTCCTGGGGGCCCTGAACCACCACATCTATAAGATCGTCGTCGCGATGCTCGCGGTGGATGCGGCAGCCGGGTCCGGCGGAGGGAGCACCTATCTCTCGCTGTCGGAGGCGGTCTTCGCCCTGCCGTTCTTTTTCTTCTCCGGATATGCGGGCCACGTGGCGGATGTCTTCAGTAAGCGCACCGTCCTCGTCGCGACCAAGGGCCTCGAGGTTGCCGCCATGGTGCTGGGTTTGTTCGCGTTCCTTTCCGGGCGGATCGACCTGATGTTAGGCGTCCTGTTCCTCATCGCCCTGGAGGCGACCGTCTTCAGCCCGGCCAAGTACGGCATCGTTCCCGAGATGCTCCCGGATAAGGACCTGTCCCGCGCCAACGGCCTGCTCGAGATGACGACCTTCCTGGCCATCATCCTGGGGACCTCGATCGGAAGCATGCTGTTTGCCGCCGGGAAAGACCGACCAGAGCTGATCGGCCTCATCCTCGTGGGGATTGCGGGTGCCGGGACGGCAGCCAGCCTGGCGATCTCCCGCGTCCCACCCTCGGGTTCCCGAAAGCCCTTTCGCCTGAACCCGTTGGCCGAGATCGGCAGCGGCGTCAGGCGGCTCTACCGTGACAAGAGTCTCTGGCTCACGGTCCTGGGGATCGCATACTTCTGGTTTGTGGCCGCCTTGGTTCAGATGGACATCATCCTTCTGGGCAAAGAGGTGATGAAGCTGGATGACTTTGGGACCGGAATACTCGTGGCATTCCTGGCCATCGGGATTGGCATTGGCAGCATGGCGGCCGGGCGCCTGTCGGGGAACAAGGTGGAGCCGGGATTGGTCCCCCTGGGTTCTATCGGTATGGGAGGCTTTTCGATTCTGCTGGCCTCGTCCACTTTGTCTTATGTCCAGACGGTTACGGCCCTATCCCTCCTGGGATTCTCAGCCGGACTCTTCATCGTCCCCTTGAACGCCCTCCTGCAGCAGAAGAGCGGTCGAGAGGAGAAAGGCCGGCTGATCGCCACGGCTAATTTCCTCACGACCGGGGGAGTCCTGCTGGCCTCAGGAATCCTCTGGGCACTGCGAGATCTCCTCCAGGTCCCTGCGGACCGAATCGCTTTCATTTTGGGCCTCTTCACCCTCGTCGCCACGGTCTACATCCTGCGCCTCCTGCCCGACTTTCTCGTCCGATTCACCCTCTGGATGCTCACCCACACGATTTACAGAATCCGTATCGTCGGCCAGGAGTATGTTCCCTTCCGTGGGCCGGCACTCCTGGTCTGCAACCACATGTCCCACGTTGACGGACTCCTGGTCGGCGCCTGCGTGCAGCGGTTCATCCGCTTCATGGTTTACCGACCCTACTACGAACTCAAGGTCTTCAACTGGCTCTTTCGGCTCATGAAGGCGATCCCCGTCGCCGGCGGGATTCGAAAGGAGTTACTCGAATCACTCGAGCGGGCGCGTGAGGAACTGCGTCAGGGCCATGTGGTGTGCATCTTTGCCGAGGGGGCGGTGAGCCGGACGGGAAACCTCCTCCCGTTCAAAAGGGGCTTTGAGCGGATCGTTGAGGGGCTGGACATTCCGGTCATTCCCGTTCACCTCGACCGGCTGTGGGGAAGTATCTTCAGCTTCAAGGGGGGCCGGTTTTTTGGGAAGTGGCCCGAGCGCATCCCCTATCCCGTCACGGTGTCCTTCGGTCCCCCTCTGCCCTCCACGTCAAAGGCGCAGGAGGTCCGGCAGGCCATCATGGAGCTCGGCAGTGCTGCGGTGCCGCACAGACGGACGTCACGGGATCTGCTGCACGTCCGGTTCCTTCGAACTGCCAAACGGCGGTGGTTTTCTTTCGCGATGGCCGACTCGAGCGGCACCGAGTTGACGTATGGCAGGGCGCTCGTCAGCAGCTTGCTGCTCAGCCGGTTGCTGCGAAACCGATGTCCCGAAGAGCGGATGGTGGGGATCGTGCTTCCCACGTCCGTCGCAGGGGCCCTGGCGAACATCGCAGTGCTGCTCGCGGGGAAGGTCCCTGTCAATCTGAATTTCACCGCCGGGCGCGACGCCATGATCTCGGCCATCCAGCAGTGCGGCATCCGGACCATCGTGACCTCCCGGATCTTTCTGGCGAAGGCAAAACACGAGGAACTTGCCGGGATGGTCTTTCTCGAAGAGGTGATGAAACGGATCACCCCCTTGCAGAAAGTCCAGTCTACCCTCCTGGCCCTGCTTCCCTGTCGGCTGCTGGAGAATTTCTGCCATAACGGAGAGCGGTCGCCCGACGCGCTCGCCACCGTCATCTTCACCAGCGGGAGCACCGGGACACCGAAGGGGGCAGTGCTTTCCCATCACAACATCCTCTCCAATGTCGAGGCAATGGCCCAGGTCTTCTGGGTGACCAATAAAGACCGGCTCATGGGTGCCTTGCCCTTCTTTCACTCCTTCGGATTCACCGGCAGCCTGTGGTTCCCACTCCTGGCCGGCTTTGGCGTGGTGTATCATGCGAACCCGTTGGACGCCAAGACCATCGGCGAGATGGTGGCCAGATACCGGGCCACGATCCTGATGGGCACCCCCACGTTCTACGCGGCCTATCTCCGGAAATGCTCGGCCGAGGAGTTCGCCTCGCTCCGCTACGCCGTGGCCGGGGCCGAGAAGTTGCGCGAACCGATAGCGCAGGCCTTCAGAGAGAAATACGGTCTCGACCTCTTGGAGGGGTACGGATGCACCGAGTTGGCACCTGTGGTCTCGGTGAATACTCCGGACTTCGAGGGGGGCAGTTACCGTCAGACCGGCCTCAAGGCAGGGTCGGTGGGACACCCGATACCGGGCGTCGCCGTGAAGGTGGTGGATCCCGATACCGGCAGGCCGCTCGCGCATGGGGAAGAGGGGTTGCTTCTGGTGAAAGGCCCGAACCGGATGCTGGGGTACCTCGGCCAACCCGAAAAGACGGCGGAGGTGATGCGAGACGACTGGTATGTCACCGGAGACATCGCCTCGATCGATGAGGATGGCTTCATGCACATCACAGACCGGCTTTCCCGCTTCAGCAAGATCGGGGGCGAGATGGTGCCTCACATTAAGGTGGAAGAGGCCATCAACGCGATTCTCGGGGATGACGGCTCCGTAATCGTCGGCATTCCGGATGAGCAGAAGGGTGAACGCCTCGTGGCCCTCTACACGCATAAAGAGATCACGCCGGAGCAGCTCTGGGAGCGATTATGCCAGACCGATCTCCCGAAGCTCTGGATTCCCAAGCGAGAGCATCTTTACGCGGTCGGGAGCATACCGATGCTCGGCACGGGAAAGGTGGACCTCAAGACGGCCAAGAGGATGGCCCTCGAGAGGGCGCGAGGATAATCCCGCCGATGGAGGCAACCCAACAAGCACACGACCTGACGCCCCGAGCCTTTCGGATACGAGTCCTGCTCATCGTGAGCCTCGGCATCGCGGCGATTGGCGTGACACTTTCCCTGCCACCGTTCGCTCAGGACCCGACGTACCACCACTTCGCCGACCAGCGCAATATGCTGGGCATCCCACACTTCCTCAACGTCGTCTCCAACGCGCCCTTCATCCTGGTTGCCGCGCTCGGCTTGACGGTCCTCCTGCTCCGGGGGGCGCACGGCCAGGGTCCTTTCATGGATCCCAGCGAGCGCTGGGCCTTTCTGATCCTTTTCGCCGGAGTGGGCCTGACCGGATTCGGGTCCGGTTACTACCATCTTGTCCCCAACAAAGCCACACTGTTCTGGGATCGGCTCCCGATGACGATCGCCTTCATGTCGCTGTTCGCCTCGATCATCGCCGAGCGGATCAGCCTGAGTGCAGGACGCTCGCTCCTCTTACCATTGCTGGCCGTAGGCATTGCCAGCGTTATAAACTGGCACCTGGGGGAGGTCCGAGGGGCGGGTGATCTCCGGCTGTACGGGTTCGTGCAGTACTTTCCGCTCCTCGCGATCCCCCTCCTGGTCCTACTCTTCCCGCCGCGCTACACCCGTACCGCCGATCTGCTCGGCGCGCTCGGATGGTATGGTCTGGCGAAGGTCCTCGAGCTGCTTGATGCTCAGATCTTCGCCCTCGGGAATCTCGTGAGCGGCCACACCCTCAAGCACCTCGCCTCCGCCCTTGGCACCTACTGGATTCTCCGAATGCTGAAAACCCGCCGGCCGCTGGCCGTTCCCGACCTCTCTACAGTCCCTTGAGAATTCCGTCGACCTCCTTTTGCGTGTACGCCCGCAGGGTCTCCGTCCGGACGTTGCCCAGGGCGCCAGCCGCCAACAGCAGGCGGGTTGCAGTGGCGTCGTCGGGGGCATCGATGATCGTGACGATATCGTACCGGCCCATGGTCCAGTAGATCTCTTTCACCGCCACCCCCATCCCCTTGGCGAAATTCCGAAAGGCCTCGGCGCGTTTGGTCGTGTCTTTAATGTTCCGGATCCCCTGATCACTATAGTTTCCGAGAATCACATAGGTGGGCATCGCTCTCCTCCCTTCGCTGGTGGTATGCCGCGCCGCACCCCCGTACCTCCTCCGAGTCACCCCTGCCTCAGGAGATCAACCAACAGAAACGCCAATTCGGGGATCCAGAGGAGCAGGGTGCGGTTGACGGCGAAGTCTCCTGCTGGGCGGCCGCCGGGGGCGGTGCACGCCTCGATCACAGCCGCGTGGAGGTGATCTCTCTGCCGCGCGACATCTATGCGGGTCGCCGCCAGGCTGAGCAGGGCCGGCCACAGGATGAACTCTCCCGTCGGGACGAGCACCCCTTCGCCTTCACGACCCGACACCGGTCCAGCCACGGCCAGAATCTGGAGAGCAGGGGTCGTCAACCCCTCGAAGACTCGCGCATCGACGCTCGACAGCGTGTGGAGGGCTCGGCTCACGTTCACTGCGACCTGCCGCGAGGCGTGACGGAGGTGTTGCTTCGGTTCACCCCAGTATGGATGACGAGAGGCGGCCGGGCAAGAGGATTTCCCTTGACCGGTCGGCATTGCTCTCTTAAGGTGGTGCCGCCGGGGGATGGCCGTGACCAGATTTGTCAAGTCTCATGGCCTCGGGAACGATTATGTCGTTCTCAACGAGGCCGACCTCGATTTTCGGATCACGCCGGAAGCGGTTCGCCTCCTGTGCCACCGACACTACGGCGTCGGCTCGGATGGCATCCTGTTCCTCGCGGGACCGCAAACCGCGCCCTTCGTCCTCCGGATCTTCAATCCTGACGGGACTGAGGCCGAGAAGAGCGGCAATGGCATCCGCATCTTTGCCAAGTACCTCTTCGAGCATGGGTACACCCACGAAAAAACCTTCTATATCGAGACAAAGGGGGGGCTCGTGCGGGTCAACTTGGAAGGCGAGCGGGATCGGGTGACCACCGTGACGGTTGAGATGGGACGGGCGAGCTTTCGCAGCCACGACATCCCGGTGACGGGTGAAGAGCGAGAGGTGGTGAACGAGGAACTGCGCGTGGACGGGGAACACTTCCGATTCACCGCAGTCTCGGTGGGAAATCCCCACTGCGTGATCCCCGTCGATCGCCTCAACCCGGAGGAGGTTCGCCGGCTTGGACCCCAGATCGAGCACCATCCCATCTTCCCTCACCGCACCAACGTGCAGTTCGCCAAGGTGCGCTCCCGGGACCGCGTGGCGATCCTGATCTGGGAACGAGGCGCCGGGTACACGCTGGCCTCCGGCTCGAGTGCCTGCGCAGTGGCTGCTGCCTGCCGCCGCCTCGGACTGACGGATGACCGGGTGACGATCCAGATGCCGGGCGGGGATCTCGACATCACGATCCGGCCAGAATGGGAGATCACATTGCGAGGCCCGGTGAGCGAGGTCTACACCGGTACTCTGAGTGTCGATCTGATCGAGGAGATCAAGAAGGCAACGCCTCTTTAGAGCCAACCCGTGGCACCAACAGCAGCACCTTCGGCCCCTC
>JAHFDE010000018.1:11010-20761 GCA_023249165.1 Candidatus Methylomirabilota bacterium
CTCCCGGCAATGTCGCTCGGGGCCTGCCGGTGCTGCCTCAGCGAGCACGACGGGTGTCTGCGGGAGGGCGAGGGGAGATGGGCCTGGACCCGGCGGAACCTGGTTTGCGGCCGGCCGGGGTCCCCTGGATAGGCCAACGGGTGGCGGAGGCCGGGCGCCCATCCGCCCGGAGGAGAATTTCGCTACCGCTCTTTATTTCTCGATGGGATGGTGCGTGAAGTCTCCGAGGACGGATGGGGTGGCCGACGACAGGACCCGTTGGCCAAAGCGCAGGTGGGGGTGGCCATCCTGCTGCTCCACGATTCGCTCGGCGACTACCCCTTCCCACGAAGGATCTGGCCAGCCTTCTCTATCATCTCTCGCTCGCCGCGGTAGCTGAGACGCGCCAAGGCCTCCTGCAGCGGGACCCAGCACACCTCATCCACCTCAAAATCGTGCTGGCTCGGATCTCCCCCGGTATGCTCGAAAAGATAGAAGTGGACCCGCTTGTGGATGCGATGCCTTGCCTCGCGGTCCACAAACCAGTATTCGATCTCCCCCACCTTCCCCATGCACCGAGCGGTGAGCCCGGTCTCTTCTCGCACTTCACGAAGGGCTGTCTCTTCGGGATCCTCGCCCGGTTCAACCACCCCCTTGGGCAAGGCCCATACCCTGCCGCCCTTCAGGCTGATGAGCGCGACCTCCATCTCATTGGAACCGTGGCGATAGACGACGCCTCCGGAAGAGACCTGTTGGCGAACCGGCATCCTTGCCGTGCCGGCTTGTCCCTTCTCCCCCGCGACCCTGGACTTTGGACGTCGGCTTGTGGTCAACTCTGACCTCCGGCAGATGGCGCACATCTGACAGGATGCCCGGGCGTGCCTGCTGGGGCTCAGCCGGTCACGGCCCCCTCGGAGGCCGAGGAGACGAGACGGGCATACTTGGCCATGACCCCCGAGGTGTACCGTGGCTTCGGGGGCCTCCACTTCGCCAGCCGCCGCTTCATCTCGGCGGCCGAGACCTCGACGTCGATCCGGCGCCTCTTGACGTCGATCACGATCGAGTCGCCGTTCTTGATCGCCGCGATCGGCCCGCCGACGGCGGCCTCCGGGGCCACGTGCCCCACCATGAAGCCGTGCGTCGCCCCGGAGAAGCGGCCGTCCGTCATCAGCGCGACGGACGCTCCCAGGCCCGCGCCGACGATCGCCCCGGTCACGCCAAGCATCTCGCGCATCCCCGGGCCCCCCTTTGGCCCCTCGTAGCGGATGACCACGACGTCGCCCGGTTTGATGCGCCCGCGCTTCACCGCCGCGAAAGCATCCTCCTCACGCTCAAAGACCTGCGCCGGGCCCCGGTGGACCGTGCGCTCATGCCCGGCCAGCTTAATCACGCACCCTTCCGGGGCGAGGTTCCCGCGGAGGACGGCCATTCCCCCCGTCGGCTTCAAGGGACTCCTGACCGGGCGAATGACCTCTTGCCCCGATGCCTCGCGCGCTGCCCGCGCCTCCTCGCCGATGGTCCGTCCGGTGACCGTCATCGCGTCTCCGTGGAGCAGCCCGCCCTCGAGCAATCGCCGAGCGACGACCGCCATCCCGCCGGCGCGGTACATTTCGGGGGCGGTGAACCGGCCCCACGGCTTCAGATCGGCCAGCACCGGGATCCGGCGAGAGATCCGGTCGAAATCGTCGATCCCGAGGCGCACGCCCGCTTCGCGGGCCACGGCCAGCAGGTGCAACACGGCGTTGGTCGATCCCCCGGTGGCCATCACGCCCGCAACGGCGTTCTCCATCGCCTTGCGGGTGATGATCTGCCGGGGGGTGACCCCCTTCCGGAGCAGGTCCATCACCATTCGGCCGCACTCGAAAGCGACCTCGTCCTTCCGCGGATCCATGGCGGGGACGTCGCCCAGCCCCATCGGCGAGATCCCCAGCATCTCGAAGGCGGTCGCCATGGTGTTGGCGGTAAACTGGCCGCCACAGGCGCCGGGGCCGGGACAAGAGGAGTCTTCGATGGCGCGGAACTCCTGGGCCGAGATCCTCCCGGCATTGAAGGCCCCGACCGCCTCAAAGACGTCCTGGATCGTCAGCCGACGTCCCCCGTACTCGCCGTACATGATCGAGCCGCCGTAGAGCATCAGGCTCGGGACGTCGACGCGGACGAGTGCCATCACCGTTCCGGGGATTGTCTTGTCGCATCCGGACAGCGCCACCACGGCATCGAACATGTTGCCCCGGCTCACGAGCTCGATGGAGTCGGCGATGACCTCGCGACTGACGAGGGAGGCCTTCATCCCCTCGCTCCCCATGGTGATCCCGTCGGAGATGGAGACCGTATTGAACTCCAGGGGGGTCCCGCCCGCCGCACGGATTCCCTCTTTCACCTTGGCCGCCAGGCGGCGGAGGTGGTAGTTACACGGCCCGATCTCGATCCAGGTGTTGGCGACGCCCACCAGGGGCCGCTCCAGGTCCTCATCCTTGAAGCCGATCGCCTTGAGCATCGCCCGGGCCGGCGCGCGATCGGGCCCCTCGGTAATGGCACGGCTCCGCCGCTTCGGATCCACCCTCATGGCGTATTCCTCCCCGCGTTGCCTCCGCCTGTCCCTCCCCCATCCCCGGGAAGATCAAGAGCGGGGCTAGTATACCTCCTCACAATACCCCGTCAAGACAGGCTGGTCCCTCTCAGTTGCCCTGCCGGGCTGAACCGGCGACGGCGGCCTGCCTCTCGCCCGCCACCTGGAGCGGCGGCACCGACGACCAGTCAAAGTCGATACAGCGACCAGGACCCAGCCGTTCGACGTGCTCACGGTATTGCCGTTCGACACGCTCACGGCATTCTGCGATGCGCTTCAGAAACTCTCGCAGCTCCACGCCACAGTAGCGGGGGGTGTGGGGCGCCACCTTGGCCCACCCGTTTCGGAACATGCTCAGGGCGCCGCGGTAATTGTTCCGCTCTACGTGATAAAAGGCGACGCCAAGCTGGATGAGGCCCTGGAGAAACCGCCGCTCGGGCCCCCGCCAATGCATCCAGATCCCCTCCAGCAGCTCATGGAACTCGAAGAAGAGACGGTGTCGCCACAGGAGCGCCGCTTGCTGAAGCGCCCCCGGGAGCCCCGAGGGGTAGGTCCGGCCGTGCAGGTCTCTGAGGAATTCCCAATAGGCCGCTGCCCTGGCGCAGACGAGCGGAAGCTCTTTCCGGTATCGCGGGGCAATGGCCACCTGTTCTCTATCACGGGAGTGAAAGAGGCCCGAGTCGGAGACGAGTCTTCGCCCCCAACCCTCGCCCGGGTCCCCACACCACCGGAGCTCCGTCCGATGGCGCTCGACGAAGCGCGCCAATCGGACAAAGGGCACGGCCGGCGGATCGCACCCCTCCGCCATCTGGCAGTATGCGTGAAGCCAGAACACGAGCAACGACCGCTCGCGGTGCCGCATGGCCTCCATCAAGAGCTCCGCCACCTTGTCGCGCAGTTCTGATCGCATCACGGGTGCCCCAAGCGTGCCAGCAGGCCGTCCACGTCGAGCGATTCTCGCACGCGGGAGAGGTCGTACGAGGCTTTCGGAAAGTAGGGGATACGACCCAGGAGGGGTGTCGGGAGCCGCGCCGCGAGCGCCTCGAGGTTCGCCTCCTCGGCAGGGTCGGGCGGGCCGGTCGGACTATTCAGGACCACCCCGAGGATGGACAGCCTCTTCTGTCTGGCCCAATGGCAGGTGAGGAGGGTGTGGTTGATCGTCCCGAGGGAGGTGCGCGTCACCACGAGGACCGGTATGCGGAGTTTCTGAACCAGGTGCGTGGTGTCGGCCATGTCGGTGAGCGGAACCATGAGTCCCCCCGCCCCCTCCACGAGCGTCAGTTGATGACGCTCGCTCAGATCGCGGAACCATCCGGCAATCCGGTCAAGGTCGATGGCGACGCCTGCCGCTTCAGCCGCCACCAAGGGGGCGGCCGGCATCTCGAGGGCATAGGGACAGATCTCGTCCAGCGGATCGGCCGCTCCCGCTCGCTCCTTGAGATAGAGCGCATCCTGAGGCTCAAGCCGCCCATCCCGCCACGGGCATCCCGTCTCGACGGGTTTCATCACGCCCACGTCGATGCCGCGGGCCCGCAAAAGGCTCGCCAGGAGCCCCGCGACAAAAGTTTTCCCCACGCCGGTGTCTGTCCCGGTGATGAAGAGACCCTTCCCCATGCTCCCTCGATGGAGTTATCAGCCGTCAGCCGTAAGCACAGGATCCGTGCCCCGACTGACGGTGACAAGGACCTTCACTCAACCCTCAGGGGGTCCTTCCTGCAAACACCTGCTCCCGGTACGCGGCCCGAAGCGCGCCCGCCCGATCGAAGGGGCAACGCCCCGCAAAAATCCCGGCAATCTCCCTGACCGGCACGACCTCGATCACGGCATTGGAGAGGAGGATTTCGTCGGCCCCCTGCAGATCGGCCGCTGTCACCGGGCGCTGCTCTGGCACGAGACCCTGCCCTTGGGCGCAGGAAAGCACGACACCCCGCGCAATCCCCGGCAAGAGCCCCGCGGACACCGGAGGCGTGACCAGGTTCCGTCCCCGAATGAGGAAGAGGTTCGCGGTCGTCGTCTCGGTGATCTCCGCCCGCTCGTTAAAGAACAGGGCGTCGTCATACCCCTGAAGCCGGGCCCACTGCCGAGTGTGACTGTTCTCAAAATAGTTGGTGGTCTTGAAGGCGAGCAGGGGAGACCCGGAAGAGCGGGCGAAGGGGGCCCTGATCAAACGCACCCCTTCCCGCTCACCCTCATCCGTCCCCCGGAGCGGCGCGGAGTGGGCGACGAACCGAGTCTCCGTCGGGCCCTCCTCTCCCCAGACCTCCAACGTCACCCGCAGGCGCGCCTCGGTCTCCTCAGAAATCCCTAGAAGTCCCTCCTCGACGGCCCTCCTGAAGGCTGAGGGCGAGAAGGGAAACCGGAAGAACTCCGCTCCGCGCGCCATCCGCCGGCAGTGTGCCTCGAGGAGCGGGACCTGGCGCCCCCGATACACCCGCAGGGTCTCAAAAAGCCCTTCGCCGTAGAGCAGGGTCCGATTGATCCGGTGTGTCTGGTTCATAGTTCATGGTTCAGAGTTCAGGGCTCGACGACCGATCACCGTTGACCGATGACCGTCCTGGCTGGAGCATCGGTGCTTCTGTCGTTAGACACCGGGGGCTCGGGCGATGAAGGAGTACCGCTCCCGGAGCGTCGGCTTCTGGGTCTCGAGCAGTATCGCCCCCGCCTCTTGCCAGCAGGCGGCAAAGACCTCCGCGGGATCGCCGGTCAGATTCAGAAGCTCACCCTCTCGCATCATCCTCGGTGACCGTCTTGATCGCCCGATAGACCCCATGAAGCAGGGTGTCAATCTCGTCTATGGTGACCGATAGGGGTGGCATCATGACGATGACGTCCCCGAGGGGTCGCATGATGACGCCGTGTCGCCGTGCCTCCTTGATCACCCGGTGCCCCATCCTCCTCCCGGGCGGATAACTCCGACGAGTTGCTACATCCTCGAAGAGCTCGATACCCACCATCAATCCGACCTGACGGATCTCGTCGACGTGGCGCAAGGATCGCAGTCGTTCGAGGCCCGCCTCGAGGAAGGCGATCTTAGGTTCCAGATGCTCGAGGACCCGATCCCTCTCAAAGATCTCCAGGCTGGCCAGGGCGGCTGCGCAGCCCAACGGGTTTCCCGTGTACGTATGGCCGTGGTAAAAGGTCTTCTGCTGCTCTACCGCGCCCAAGAAGCCGTCGAAGATCTCTTGGGTGCTGAGGGTAGCGGCCAGGGGCAGGTACCCGCCGGTGAGACCCTTGGCGATGGCGAGTACATCCGGAAAGACCCCTTCGTGCTCGCAGGCGAACATCTTCCCCGTCCGACCGAATCCGGTGGCCACCTCATCGGCGATGAAGAGGATCTCGTGATCCCGACACAGTTCCCAGACCGCTCGCGTGAATCCCGAAGGGTAGGGTCGCATCCCCGACGCCCCCTGGATGACCGGCTCCATGATGAGGCCCGCAACCTCGCGATGGCGCGTTTCAATCGTCCGTTGCGCCTCCTTCACGGCCGCCTCCCGCTCCGCCGCGCTGTAGGGGGCAGGCAGGGGCAGGGCCTCGAAGAGCAGGGGCTTATAGAGGTGGTGGAAGAGGTCGATGCCTCCCACACTCACGGCGCCCAGGGTATCCCCATGATACGCCCCCGTGAAGTAGAGGAAGGTGGTCTTCCCTCGGAATCTGTCAGCGCCCTTCTGCTGCCAATACTGAAACGCCATCTTCAGGGCAATCTCCACCGCCGTCGCCCCGTTGTCGGAGTAGAAGACCTTGGTGAGGCCGGGCGGGGCGATCTCGACCAACCGTTCTGCTAGGAGAATCGCCGGAGGGTGGGAGAGGCCCAGGAGGGTCGAGTGGGCGATCCGCCCAAGCTGTGCGATGATCGCCTCAACGATCTCACGCCGGTTGTGCCCGTGCACGTTGCACCAGAGGGAGGAGACGCCATCGAGGTAACGGTTGCCATCGATATCGATGAGAGTGTTGCCCTCCCCCCGGTCGATGATCAACGGCTCTTCGGCAAACCACTCCTGCATCTGCGTAAAGGGATGCCAGAGATACCGATGATCCTTTGCCTGCAAGACCCCTTTGGAGATCACGGGCGACTCCTGCCTGGCGGGCCAGAAAGGCTTGCGCTATCCGTACGATACCGGGGCGGCTCGTCCGCGTCAAGGGTGGCTCCGCCTCACCCGGAGAAACTCCTCTTGACAGTAATCGTTGAAACGATTATATTCTTCATACCATGGCTGGACGGCTGCAGGCAGAGATCAAACAAAGGAAGCCCTTCCGGACGCTGGAGCAGGAGGCGTTTTTGAACCTCTTGCGGACCACCGATGCGTTACTGCGCGGCCAGGCAAAGGTCCTGAAGTCGGCCGGACTTTCACACCCCCAGTACAACGTGCTCCGCATCCTGCGGCGCGCCGGTCCCGACGGGCTCGCCTGCCGGGAAGTGTGCGAACGCATGATCACCCGTGACCCCGACGTCACCCGCCTCCTTGATCGGCTCGAGGCCCGCGGACTCATCGCGCGGGAGCGCCACAGGAAGGATCGGAGGGTCGTCATGGTCCGAATCACGGAAGGGGGACTCCGCCTCCTGCGGCGCCTCGACGGTCCGATCGTTCACCTGCACACGCAGCACCTGGGGCACCTGGGGACGAAGCGGCTGCAGGCGCTGGTCGAACTCCTGGAGCTCGCGCGCGAGAAGACCGCTTGATTGAGCAGGGAATCAGCCTACTGTCACTGGAGAGGGAACGCGCATGATCAAAATCCTCACAGCCAATGAGCGGCACCACCGAGACCTGGGGTGGCTCTCCACCTACTGGCACTTCTCCTTCGACGACTACTACGACCCCGCCAACCTGAACTGGGGCGCGCTCCGCGTCTTCAACGACGATATCATCCAGCCGGGCCAGGGATTCGGTGCCCACCCGCACCGCGATATGGAGATCGTCACCTATGTCCTGGATGGAGAGCTGGAACACCAGGACAACCAGGGAAACCGCGGGGTCATCCGTGCCGGCGAGTTTCAGGTGATGTCGGCCGGCACGGGGATCGTCCACGCCGAGTATAACCACTCCAGAGAGCGTCCCGTCCATCTGCTTCAGCTCTGGATCACACCCCGGACGAAGGGGCTTCCCCCTCGATGGGAGCAGCGTCGGTTCACGGTCGAGGACCGAATGGGAAAGCTCTTGCCGGTCGTGTCGGGGGGCGACGTCCCAGAAACACTCATCTTCGACCAAGACGCAGTCATCTACGTGTCGAGCTTACGGGCCGGCCAGGAAGTGATCCACAAGAGCCGACCCGGCCGCAAGCCGTATCTATTCGTGATCGCGGGCGGCCTCACCATCAACGGGATGCCTGTCAAGCCAGGGCACCAGGCCCGAATTGCCGACGAACCGGAGCTGGCGCTCCAGGCCAAGGAAGTCGCGGAGCTGATCTTCCTGGACCTACCGTAGGGACCATTCTTTGGTCTCCGCGCATTGAACCAACCAGCAGGGAGGAACACACATGAAACCCAACATCGGACTGGTCGACAAGGAGCGCGAAGGCGTCCGTTAAGATTCTCAATACGGTCCTCGCCGACAAATATGTGCTATACACGAAGACGAAAAACTACCATTGGAACGTTGTCGGGCCGCAGTTCCACGACCTGCACAAGTTCCTCGACGAGCAGTATGAGGAGCTGGCAGAAATCGTAGATGACGTGGCCGAGCGGGCCCGGTCCCTGGGGGGACCGGCCCTCGGCACCTTGGGGGAATTCCTGAAACAGATGCGGCTCAAGGAGCACCCGGGACTGTATCCCGGGGCGCGCGAGATGATCGCGAACCTCCTCGCCGACCACGAGGCACTGATTCGGACGCTACGCGTGGATCTCGAGACCTGTGCGGAGCGATATCACGATATCGGCACGAACGACTTCCTGACCGGCTTGATGGAGAGACACGAAAAATGGCCTGGATGCTCCGGGCATGTCTAGAGGGCAAATCGGTGTGACCGCCATGACCAGCGAGGGCAATCAACCATGCGGAAACTTGCCGAGACCCGATATCCGATTCACGAGCTGCTGCGGGAGCGCTGGAGCCCACGTGCCTTCGCCGATCGGATGGTCGAGCCCGATGAAAAAGTATGCCGATGCGACAGTCGCGCCGTTGGGGCGCTGATCCTGCTTGTCCCACATGGGGACATCCCGTAAGGAGGAATCTGAGATGCGACATCAGCGACCGTCCACCATGGTTCTCCTCGCCTTGTGTCTCATGGTCGTGGTGCCCGTCAATGCGCAGAACTTCGCAACGGGGCCGGATCTCGACGTCCCCTTTTTCCCCACTCCGGTGCCTGTCGTCACCGAGATGCTACGGGTGGCGAACGTGAGCGCGGAGGACATGGTGTACGACCTCGGCTCCGGCGACGGGCGGATCGTTATCGCCGCCGCGCGGGACTTCGGCGCCCGCGGAGTCGGAATCGACATCGACCCGCAGCGCGTATGGGAAGCGACGCATAACGCGCGGAAGGCCGGAGTCGCGGACCGCGTGCGGTTCCTGCAGGGGGACATCTTCGAGGCCGATATCCGCGAGGCGACCGTGGTCACGCTGTACTTGCTGCCTTCGGTGAATTTCCAGCTGCGGCCCAAGCTTCTACGCGACCTGCGGGTGGGGACACGAGTCGTGTCGCACAACTACGATATGGCCGACTGGAAACCGGAGAAAACGATCACGGTGACGGTGTCGGGCAGCCAGCACACGATCTATTACTGGGTCGTCCCGCCCACCGACGGCCGTTGAGGAGCCAAAACCATGCGAGCTGCGGTGGTTCCTGCCGTTCACGGGAAATGGGAAGTCCGAGAGGTCCCGAGACCCGAGCCCGGCCCCGACCAGGTGTTGATCAAGGTCCGTGCCAGCGGCATCTGCTACACGGATGTGCACCAGACCAGAGGCGAGCTGCCGGGCGACTTCCCCCGCATCCTCGGACACGAGCCTGTTGGCGAGATCGTCGCCGTGGGACCCGGGGTCACCACCCGCCGGATCGGAGACCGGGTCGGCGTCCCTTGGCTTCAATCCTCGTGCGGGCGGTGCGAATGGTGTGCGCGCGGCAAGCCCATGTTCTGCGCGCAACAGATGGGCACGAGTGGGCAGATGTCAGGCGGCCATGCCGAATTCATGCTGGCCTATGCGGCGGCCAGCGTCCTGTTGCCCGAGGGCCTTTCCTACGAGCAGGCTGCGCCGATTCTCTGTGCCGGCTATA
>JAHFDE010000139.1 GCA_023249165.1 Candidatus Methylomirabilota bacterium
TGGCGCGTGAAAGCGGGGCTTGCTACGTCTCATCCTCCTCCTGGGTGCCGCAACTCATGAGGTCTTGGAAGCCCCCGCTGCCTTGGCCTCTACCATCACCGGCTCCTTGGCGATGGAGCCCCGTTTGGAGAATGCCACGGAGAAGCCGAGGATGGTCAGACAGGCCAGAAAGATCACGACGCGGGTCATGAGAGAGATCTCCTGGATCGCCAGGGGGGCCACCAGGATCGCCACCAGGTTCATGACCTTGATCATGGGGTTGATGGCCGGCCCCGCCGTATCCTTGAACGGATCGCCCACGGTGTCCCCAATGACCGCCGCCTTGTGATATTCGGTCCCCTTGCCGCCAAAGAGGCCGTCCTCAATCTTCTTCTTGGCGTTATCCCAGGCACCACCGGTGTTCGACAGGAAAACAGCCATCAGCTGTCCCGTGAGGATGGCACCCGCCAGAAACCCCCCCAGGGCCGCTGCACCGAAAACAAAGGCCACCAGGATCGGGCTGAAGATGGAGAGGATGGCCGGCCCCAGGAGTTCCTTCTGCGCCGCGGCCGTCACGATCTCCACGCAGCGGCCGTAGTCCGGCTTCTCCTTGAACTCCATGATCCCCGGCTTCTCCCGGAACTGTCGCCGGACCTCCTCCACCAAGAGGAACGCCGCTCGGCTGACCGCCTGGATGGCGAAGGAGGAGAAGAGGAACGGCACCGCGCCGCCAATCAGGAAGCCGATGAAGACCTCCGGGAGGTTGACCTGGATCCCGGTTTCGAACAGGCGCGCCTCGTCAATGAACGACCGGAACAGGGAGACGGCGGCGATGACCGCCGTGGCGATGGCCAACCCCTTGGTGAGCGCCTTGGTCGTGTTGCCGACGGCGTCCAGCTTGGCCACGATGCGGTGCGCCTCGATCCCGGAGGGCGTCCTGGGGTTGCCCTTGAGGGCCCCGGACATCTCGAAGATGCCATTCGCATTATCCGAGATGGGGCCGAAGGTATCCTCGGCCAGGATAAATCCGGTCGTGGCCAAGAGGCCCAGCCCGGCCAGGGCGATGCCGTAGGCGGAGAGGGATACGCTCCCACCGAAGATGCTGTAGGAGCCGAAGATGGTGGCGGCGATGGCCAGGATAGCCCAGACGCTCGATTCCAGGCCAGAGGCAAACCCGGAGAGGATCAACGTGGCCGGACCGGTCTTGCTGGCGTGGGCAATCTCGGTCACCGGCTTCTTATCCGTCGCCGTGAAATACTCCGTCAGCCACTGGATCACCAGGGCCAGGGCGATGCCCATGGTATTGGCCAAGGACACCCGCAGCCAGAAGGGGAACCCCTCGGAGTGGTATTTCGTGGCGGTGATGCTCCCGAGGTACCACCAGCTTACGATGAAGAACCCGGCGGTGGAGCTGAGGGCGGCCACCCAGAAGCCGACATTGATGGGCTTCATGGGATTCATGGCGGGGTCATCCTTCCCCCGCACGGCCCAGGTGCCGATGATCGAGCCGAAAACCCCCACGGCCCGGATCAGCAGGGGATAAATGACCAGGGCCAACGTCACCTGGAGCGCGGTGGCCTCCCCTCCGAAGGCCTGGACGAAGTCCTTATCCAGGATCGCGCCTGCGCCCAGGATGATGGCCGCGACCAGCGTGACCTCGTAGCTCTCGAAGACGTCGGCGGCCATGCCGGCGCAGTCGCCCACGTTGTCGCCCACGTTGTCCGCGATCGTGGCGGGATTGCGCGGGTCGTCCTCGGGGATGCCCTTCTCTACCTTGCCCACCAGGTCGGCGCCCACATCCGCCGCCTTCGTGAAGATGCCGCCACCCATGCGCATAAAGAGGGCGGCCAACGACCCGCCGAAGCCGAAGCCGATCAGGATCTTCATGGCATTTTCTCTGAACAAGAGGAAGATGGTGGTGGCGCCGAGGAGGCCGAGGCCGACGGTAAACATCCCGGACACCGTGCCGGCCCGGAAGGCGATCTCCAGCGATGTCTTGAAGCTTTTCAGGGCGGCGGCGGCTGTCCGGACGTTTCCCTTGACGGCCAGCCACATGCCGACATAGCCGGCGCCGTAGGACGCTGCCACCCCCATAAAGAAGGCGAGTGACACGCCGAGAGGGAGAACCAACCCCTCGTAGATCCCGCGGTACATGAAAAAAAGACCGATCGTGATGGCGATGACGAACCAGATCATGGTCCTCACCTGACGCGCCAGGTAGGCAAAGGCCCCCTCCTCGATGGCGGCGGCTACCTGGACCATCGCTGGCGATCCCGGATCTTCCCGAAGGACCCGCAGCGCCAGGAGCAGACCATACCCCAGGGCGATAAAGGATGAGACAAGAACCACCCACAGGATGACCCACTCCGTCGGCCCGAACTGGGGAAGGACAATACTGGCCTCGCTCATCGTCATCTGCTCCTTTATTGAAGGTCAGTCATGCATGGCGGATGGTATCCCGTCGTAGGCGGGGAGAGTCTAGCAGGAGAGACCGGGGATTGCAATCTCTGTTGGGATAGAACGCGGAAGGTCCCCCGGTTCGCGGAGACACGCGTGCCGTCTGTGGAAGAGATGCGGACCGCGAGTGCGGGAGACTCTTCCTACCAGATCTTGGACGGGACGTCCTGCCTTCCTTTGACCAGGACATCCACGAGGGCCAGATCGAAGTAATTCGCCTCCCGGGCTACGGCAGCGTCCACATGCTTTTCGTAGTACCGGCGGGCGACTTCGATATCCTCGGCGAGGAGATCAAAGAGGGTATCATTCTTGATCCCCTCGTCGATCTTGCCCTGATTGTAGAGGATGATATCGGCCACGATGAGCCGCGCGAGCCGCCTCGCCCGCTCGTGAGGATCCGTAGAAGCCGTCGTCATCTTTTTCTCCTATGCGCGTTCGCGATGCTCGAAGAGGTTCAACTGCCGCGCCCCCTGGCCCGGAAACTCCACGGGATATCGGCCGGTCCAGCAGGCGGCACAGTACCCGTCATCCTTGCCCACCGCCTCCACGAGGCCCTTGAGGCTGAGGTACGCCAAGGAATCGGCTCCGACGTACCTCCGAATCTCATCCACCGTGTGTGACGAGGCGATGAGCTCTCGGCGGGTCGGGGTATCGATGCCGTAGTAGCATGGCCAGCTCGTGGGCGGAGAGCTGATCCGCATATGGACCTCCCGGGCCCCGGCCGCCCGGAGCATGGCGACGATCTTTCGGCTCGTCGTTCCGCGGATGATGGAGTCATCCACCACCACGACCCGCTTCCCCTCCAGGACCTCGCGCACGGCGTTGAGCTTGACCTTGACCCCGAAGTGCCGGATGGAGCCCTTGGGCTCGATGAAGGTCCGGCCCACGTAGTGGTTTCGAACCATCCCCTGCTCATAGGGAACACCCGCCTCCTGGGCATAGCCCAGGGCGGCGTACATCCCGGAATCGGGGACGGGAACGACGATATCCGCATCGGCGGGGGCCTCCTGCGCCAGGCGCCGTCCCAGCTCTTTCCGGACTCGAGAGACGTGCTGGCCGAAGACGAGGCTGTCGGGGCGCGCAAAGTACACGTGCTCGAAGATGCACATGGCGGGAGAAGTCACCGAAAGCGGGAAATACGAGTGCAGTCCACTCTGATCGATCAAGAGACACTCTCCGGGATCCACATCCCGCACGAAGCTCGCCCCGATCAGGTCAAAGGCGCAGGACTCTGATGCGAGCACATAGCCCTCCTTGATCCGCCCGAGGGAGAGGGGACGAAAGCCTCGGGGGTCGCGGATCCCGAGCAGCTGGTGCTCGTTCATCAGGACCAAAGAGTAGGCCCCATGGAGGCCTGACAATGCCTCGGCGGCCGCATCGATCAGGCTCTCGGCCTGAGAGCGGGCCACCAGATGGAGGATGACCTCGGTGTCGGATGTCGAGCTGAAGACGGATCCCTGAGCCTCGAGTTCGGCCCGGACCCGCATGGCGTTGACCAGGTTGCCGTTGTGGCCGAGCGCCAGGGAGCCTCGATGGGTGCCTGCGAAAAAGGGCTGGGCATTCTTGAGCTGGCTCGACCCGGTGGTGGAATAGCGGACGTGTCCGATGGCGATATCGCCCGGCAGCCGCCGGAGGCGCGCCTCGGTGAAGACGTCGGCCACCAGGCCCATCGCCTTCTCCACATGGATCGTCTTCCCGTCGGAACAGGCGATCCCCGCCGATTCCTGACCGCGATGCTGCAAGGCGTAGAGCCCCAAATAGGTGAGATTGGCCGCCTCCGGATGCCCGTAGATGCCGAAGACGCCGCACTCATCCCGGAACTTGTCTCGCTCAGCGCTCATGTCTTCACTATACCGAACGCCCCCGCGTCTGGCAAGGGGTAAAGGCCGTCCTTCCCTCAGAGCGCCCGCCTGATCCCCTGGAGCGCCTGACGGGTCCGGTGTTGATTCTCCACCAGGGCAAAGCGCACATACTCGTCCCCCAGGTTGCCGAACCCGACCCCGGGGGAGACCGCCACCTTGGCCTTTTCCAGGAGGAACTTCGAAAACTCCAGGGAGCCCATGCCCCGGTAGGTCTCAGGGATCCTGGCCCAGACAAACATCGTCCCCAGCGGCTTTTCACATGGCCACCCGAGCCGGCTCAGCCCGTTCACCAGCACGTCCCGTCGGGCTTTGTACGTTGTTACGATCTCCTGCACACACTCTTGTGGCCCATTGAGCGCAATGATGGAGGCAATCTGGATCGGCTGGAAATGGCCGTAATCCAGATAGCTCTTGATCTGGGCTAGCGCGGCGATGATCTGCCGGTTCCCGACGGCGAAGCCGACGCGCCACCCCGGCATGTTGTAACTCTTCGAGAGGCTGAAAAACTCCACCCCGACCTCGCGCGCTCCCGGCACCTCCAGAAAGCTCGGGGCCCGGTATCCGTCAAAGGTGAGGTCGGCGTAGGCGAAGTCATGAATCACGATCAAGCCGTGCGCCTTGGCGAACTCGACCACTTTGGTGAAGAAGGCGAGGTCCACCACCTGCGTCGTGGGGTTGTGGGGAAAGCTCACGACGAGGAGCTTGGGCGGCGGCCAGCAGCCCTTGTAGGCCTCCTGCAGCTTCTCGAAGAAGTCGATCCCTGGTCCCAGGGGGACGTTCCGGACATCGCCGCCCGCAATCACCACCGAATAGGCATGAATGGGATAGGTCGGACTCGGGACCAGCGCCACATCCCCCCGTTCCACGATCGCCAGGGCGAGATGCGAAATCCCCTCCTTGACGCCAATGGTGGCGATCGCCTCGGTGTCGGGATCGATCTCCACGCTGTACCGGCGGCGGTACCAGTCGGCGATCGCCTTCCGGAGCTTGGTGATCCCTCGCGAGGCAGAGTAGCGATGGTTTCTCGGATTCCGGGCCGCATCACAGAGCTTGTCGACGATATGCTTGGGTGTCGGCTGATCCGGGTTCCCCATGCCGAAATCGATGATGTCCTCTCCCCGCGCCCGCGCCTTGGTCTTCAGCTCGTTGACGATGCTGAA
>JAHFDE010000140.1 GCA_023249165.1 Candidatus Methylomirabilota bacterium
ACCAAGGGGTCCGGCCAGGGGTTCTCGAGGCGGTGGACGGCTCCCACCGGGATGACGGCAGACTCGAGAGGCAAGAGCTCCAGTACCTGGTTGCTGATCACGACACGAGCCCTGCCCGAGACAACAACCCAGTGCTCGCTCCGGCAACGGTGAAATTGGAGACTCAGGCGATGGCCGGGCCTGACTTCAATGACTTTTACCTTATACCCTAGCCCTTCGGTCAACACGGTCCACCTGCCCCAGGGACGCTCTGTGGCCTGGGTTCGTACACGAACCTCATCCATATCCATAATGGGACAGTCTTCCGTCATTTACGCGTACACGGGCCGCCGAAGTGCACTCAACCTTCATTACTGCATTTTGCAAGCAGGTCTTCCATAAATGACCGATAACTGTTCATCAACGCCTCATTCGCAGCCTCAAAACGCAGGATCAGGGCCGGCTCTGTATTGCTCGCCCTGATCAATCCCCACCCGTTCTTGCCGGTCAGCCGAAGTCCGTCTAGCGTGACGACGTGCGTCGTTTCCTGCTGGAGTTCCGCGGGCATGTTGCCATTCCCCACCAGGAATGAAGCCGTTTCCGCGAGACGACGGACAATTGTATGCTTCTGTTCTTCGGGACAGAACACCCGGATCTCCGGGGTCGCAACCCACGGTGGCAGATCCCTCAACAGGTATGAAAAGCGCACTTCCGGATCCTCCCGCCTGGCAGCATCCAGGATTTCGATGAGGCGACAGGTGGCATACATGCCATCATCAAATCCATAGTAGCGGTCGGCAAAGAAGAAATGCCCGCTCATCTCGCCAGCCAGCAGGGCCCCTGTCTCTCGCATCCTCGCCTTGATCAGCGAATGGCCGGTCCGCGACATCATCGGAGTCCCCCCCCGACTCTTGACCTCATCAAAGAACAATTGGGAACATTTCACATCGCCTATACATGTCGCCCCGGCCTTGTCCCTGAGGACCTGCCCGGCGTAGAGGATCAACAGCCGGTCGCCCCACACCACCTCTCCGCACTCGTCCACGACCCCCAATCGGTCGGCGTCTCCGTCATAGGCCACCCCCAGGTCCGCCTCAGATTCCCGCACGGCCCGCCGCAGATCGGCGAGATTGGCGGGGACTGTTGGATCCGGGTGGTGATGTGGAAATAGACCGTCCGGCTTACAATGCAGCTCCACCACGTCACACCCCAATATCCGCAAGAGACGCGGGGCGACGAGAGACGCCGTGCCATTTCCGGCATCCACAACAATTTTGATTGGGCTCTTTATCCGTCCTCCGGGTCGCAAATGCCGAAACCGCGCGCTCAGACAATCAAGGTAGGGCGGGATCGCGTCGCATTCCCGGCGTCTCCCTCGATTCGCGGATTCGTAGAACGCCCCCTCCTCGACAGCCCCTCGAATCTCCTGAATCTGCCCTTCGTATAGGGCGTGCGTTCTCCTGCACATCTTGAACCCATTAAACTCGGGAGGATTATGGCTCCCCGTAACGATAACGCCTCCCGCAGCCGGATGTTGATGAAGATAAAAATAGACTACGGGGGTGGGGACGACCCCAAGATCAACAACATCCCACCCGGTGGCGACGATCCCCTCGATGACCGCCGCTGCCAGACGTGGAGAACTTCGCCGGACATCCCGGCCGACGGCCACGGGACCCTTCGGGAGTTCCTCCTCCCATCTTCTGAGCACGGTGCCAAAGGCCTTCCCGACGGCCGCCGCAACCTCCTCGTTCAGGTCCGGGCCCACAATGCCCCGGATATCGTAGCTCCGAAAAATGGCAGGATTCATGGTTCGAAGCTCCTAGTCCGTCATTAGTGATTAGTGAATGGTGATTGGTGAGTGCCGTCAGTAACCACGTCACCATTCACTCGTCACCATTCACCGCGGTTCTACCGTTTTGACGGGGCAGTCAAGAGCTCAAAGTTCAATCGCACATCGTTCTTAGGATCGCTTGGATTGTCCGTATCCCGATGCGTGTAAATGAGATTTATGGCCCAACAGCAGGTCTGGTAAATAAGCCCGACTGTATTCTCCAGAAAGAGTCCCCTCTCTGCATCATACCGGCCCAGGTACGCGAGCCGGGTACCTTCCAGGATTGTCAGGCCCAGCTCGGCGATCACCGCCTCCTGATTCGCGCTCCGCGAGAAGGTGTATCCCAGGCCGAAGGAAGCCACATCCTCATAAGACGCCCTCAGGGTGGCGTTGCCGGTCTCAACGTCGCCCACGTCTGGATTGAAGCTTCCGCTGAGATCGAGAGACAGGGGCCAGGGCGGGGTAATGCTCATGCGGCCGACGATGTTGGCCAATTGGCGCTCGGTGGCTTTGGAGAAACCGGGGCGATCGGGGATCGGGACGCGCTCGCCCTTCACCGCCTGTGTAATATCCTCTGCTTGCAACGAATTGAGGAAGAGGTCGGAGAAGGTGCGGGTCTGGGGATCCGGCGTCACGCTCGTCGCGAGGGTGATCGTGAGAAAGTCGAAGCGTTGGCGACCCCCCTCGGGCGTCTGCACACTGGCGGAGAGGCGATTCGTCAGGGAGAGAAAGAAACGATTCTGTGGACTGATGAAGTCCGTGCCGTCCAGTTGAGGAATATCATCCTGGGTCACCTCCGGAATGTACAAATATCCGATGGACGACTCTACCGTATGCCGGATGGCCCGCAGACGCTCCCCCTCCACGGGAAAGGTCCGAAACAGGCGCGAGGAGAATTCGGCGCCCGCTTCGACCAGTTCGCGGGTGACTGGGTCGCTCTCGATGTCCTGTGCCCCCCGGCTGTAGGCCGTCTCGCGAAAGCCGACCCTTGGTGTCGCGGTCATAAAGCTCGTTAACGCGATGGGAAGCGAGAGGCTCGGATGCAGATCAAGCCGCGACACACTGATCGCATTCTTCTGGTCGAAATAGACAAAAGCGGATTGCTGCTCGAATAACAGAGGGGATTCCTCCCAGAGTGGCTGTGTCAGTGAACTCACCGTCAGTTCAGGGCCCCTGAGCAGAGCGTCATCCTGCTCCGGGGCATCCGGCGCTCTGGTCTCATCATACCTCGCGGAAAGAGAAATCGTGTGCCAGGGAAGGGCATAGGTCAGATAGGCGCTCGAGTTATTGACCAGGTTGGTCCGTTCACGATAACCGGGAGCAAACTGCTCGGGGAAGTCCGGGTCACTCCGGATATTGATATCCGCCTTTCCGGTCAGGGCGGGAGCGAAGGTTTGTTCACCCCGGAACGTGACCAGGTACCGGTTTTCCTCGAGCTCGAGGTCATAGAGGTACTGAGCACCCAGCAACCCCTTGCCGCCCTCTAGCGCATACCGGTATTCCACCGTCGGGCTCGTCCCACGCTCACTTCGGTAGATCACCCCCAAGGTGGCGTCCTGAGAGTCGCTGATGACCCAGAAGAACTGCTCTCCGACAATGGTGCCCTCTTGAGAATTCTGACCGAAAGTCGGGGTCAGAAATCCTGTTTGGCGCTCCCCCAGGGGATGTCGAAAGACCGGAAGGTACAAGGTTGGAATTCCCTTGACCCAGAAGGCCCCATGGGTCCCCCACGCGAACTCTTCCGGATGAACGGTCACCTCGGTCGCCCGAAACTCCCAGTCATAGGGAGGAGTCTGGCAGACCGCGCACGAGCTGTACCGCGCCTCTACCAGTCGATAGGTCCGCTCGTCCTCGCGATAGGCTTCTTCGGCGACAAAGGTCGTCGAGGGCAGGATGAAGCCGTGCGCCTCCCGAATGACCCCCTGCCCTGTGCCATAGTTATAGCGGAGGGAGCTTCCCTGGATTTGATTGCCCCGATCGAAGACGAGGATCGAACCCCGGGCAACAAAAGTCTCCTCGTCCTGATCCACGTCCACCTCGTCGGCGTATAGGGTCCAATTCTCGCGGGTGATCCGGACATTGCCACGGGCTGCGAGCAATCGCCCCCCTTCCCTGCTCTCCACGACATCCGCAGTCACCTGAAAAGCGGTAGGGGCGGCCGCGCCGACAGACTGGCCTTTGGCGAGCGCAGGGGACCCGAATACCAGCAGTGCCAAGACGAGACCCCTGCTCAGGCTGACGAGCGTTCGACCATCTCTCATGGCGGTCTCCGGCAGCCGGCACAAGTCGGTGGCAGCGATCTCGCTTGCTCCGCCAGATCCTCCCGCAGCATTGCGTGTGCATCGGGAGCCTCGCGACCCCCCGGCGGGAAGAGTCTATCTCATACACCGAACGGCGTGATCTTGCAACCAGGATTGTGTTCGACAAGCGTCTGACTCCGTGACGGCGGCCATTTCAACCCCACACCGCCGATGCGCGCCCCAAGCTCCGGCGAAATTCCCTTTCCTCCCTTGCTATCTGTCCTTCTTTGTCTCCTCCGTCAGATCCCCAAGACTTTCGATGGCAACCCACTCCTCTCGTATCGGATAGCCGAAAACCTTATGTCCGGTCTTCACGGCGGCGCCGATCAGGTCGGGCATGTCGAAAAACTCATCCTTCGGCACGAGGCTGAGGACATCCGGACTCACCACGTAAATGCCACAATTGATATGGAACGGCAACCTGGGACGCTCCTCGATTGCGCGGATTCTTCCCCCATCCATCTGCACGACCCCGTAGGGAACGACGTGTTCATACGGGCGGATGCCGACGGTGATCGCCGCAGCCTCCTTCAGGTGCGTCTGGTAGAACTCCTGAAAGTCCAGCTTTGTCATAATGTCGGCATTCATGACCAACACCGGCTCTGACAGTTCAAAGCGATCGCGGATCAAACGAAGAGGGCCTGCTGTCCCGAGCCGTTTGTCCTCCCGAGAATACTGGATGTTCACCCCGAACTGCCTCCCGTCCTGGAAGTAGACCTGGATCAGCTCGGCTCGATATCCCACGGCCAGGTAGATATCACTCACACCGTGCCGCTTCAGATTCTCGACCAGGATTTCCAGTATCGGCCGCTCCCCGACAGGGATAAGAGGCTTCGGGACGGCGAACGTCAGTGGGCGTAGCCGTGTTCCCAGCCCGCCAGCAAGAATGATAGCCTTCATTTAGATGTGATACCTCCCGGACTCATCCAGATGTCCTGACTCCTGAAACCAGGCAATGGTCTGTTTCAGGCCTTCATCCAGTGAATACTGCGGCCGCCAGCCCAGGAGGCGGTGGGCCTTTGCATTGTTGCAGCAGAGGCGACGGACCTCACTGCTCCCAGGGCGCAGCCGCTGCTCATCACTGAGGATTTCTATATTACCGTCAATCAGGGCGGCAATTTTCTTCGCCAGATCGCCGATCGATATTTCCCCGCCGGTTCCAATGTTCACGACCTCGCCTATGGCCCCGTCTACCTCTGCGATGCGGATCAGACCGCCCACGGTGTCCTTGACAAAGGTGAAGTCGCGAGTTGGCGACGTCGCTCCAAGCGACACTTTCCCC
>JAHFDE010000141.1 GCA_023249165.1 Candidatus Methylomirabilota bacterium
CGGTTGATCTCTTCCCGCTCGGCCAGCAGCTCATCAAGCTCCGACTGCCCGAGGACGCTTCGTAGCGTGGTCTGGGCGATCTGGGATGTGGCGTAGAGAAAATCCTCCACCTCGACGATGGCGGACTCGGCGTTCATCACCCGAAAGTAGATCACCGCATTCACCTTCACCGAGACGTTATCCTTGGTGATGACGTCCTGGGATGGGACGTCCATGGCCACGATCCTGAGACTCACCCGGACCATCTGGTCCACAAAGGGGATCAGCAGGATCAGTCCTGGTCCCTTGGTGGCGATGAGGCGGCCCAGTCGGAAGATCACCGCCCGTTCGTACTCCTTCAATATCCTGATCGCGCTGGCCAGGATATAGAGGAGGACGACGAGAAAGACGATTGGAAAGATACCCAAGGAGATTAACCCACCCGGCATCGCTCGTACCTCCCTCTGCTCTGTGTCGAGCGTCTCTCCCGAGAGGCTGACCCATGCCCTGCCTCTAGGGAAGTTTCTTGACCTTCAGCTTGAGTCCCGCGACCGAGATGACCTGCACCTGCTCCCCGGGCTCCACACCCTCTGCACAGGTGGCGTTCCAGATCTCCCCCCGGATGAAGATGAGACCGTCCGGGTTCAAGCGGGTCCGGGCCACCCCCGCCTGTCCGACGAGGCCCTCACGGCCCGTGGCGGGCTGCCGACGGTGGGCCCGGAAAACCGCCCCGATGGCAAACACGAAGAAGGCGGTGGTGGCGGCGGTGACCCCCAGGATGGCTGATAGGGAGATCTGAAGAAATGGGGCGGGGGAATCGATGAGCATGAGGGAGCCCAGGATCATGGCGGCAATTCCCCCGATGGTGAGGATGCCGTGCGAGACCACCTTGACCTCCGCAATAAAGAGGATCAGGGCCAAGATGATGAGGAGAAGCCCCGCGTAATTGATGGGGAGGGTCTGAAACGCGTAGAAGGCGAGGATCAGGCAGATCCCGCCCAGGACTCCCGGCAGGACGGCCCCAGGAGTCGACAGCTCGAAATACAGGCCGGCCACCCCCAGGATTAGAAGGATATAGGCAATGGTCGGATTCGAGATGACACTCAGGATCTTGTCCCGGAAACTCATCTCGACCTCGACGATCTTGGCCGTCTTGGTCTTGAGGGTGATCTTCCCGGCGCCGGTCTCGACCATGCGTCCATCGATCTTGGCCAGCAGGTCGGCGCGATTCTCGGCAACGACATCGATGACCTTCAGCCTGAGGGCCTCGGTCGCCGTGGCCGAGACGCTCTTCCGAACCGCGTCCTCCGCCCAGGTGGCGTTTCGCCCCCGGCGCTCTGCCAGGCCCCGGATGTAGGCGGCCGCGTCGTTTTCAATCTTCCTGGTCATCTCCTGATCTGTGTCCCCACCGCCCATCTGCACGGGGTGGGCGGCTCCGATGTTGGTCCCGGGGGCCATGGCGGCCACATGGGCGGCGATGGTGATGAAGGCGCCCGCCGAGGCGGCCCGCGCCCCGCTGGGGGACACATAGATGATGACCGGGGCCGGGGATCGCAGGATCTCCTTGATGATGATGCGCATGGAGGTATCGAGGCCGCCGGGAGTATCCAGCTCAAAGATAATCGCGTGGGCTGCCCCGTCTTCGGCCTTGCGGATGGCACTGACGAAGAACTCGGCGAGGCTGGGCGCAATGATCCCCTCGACGCGGGCGACGTAGACCTCGTCGGGGTTGGCCCACCCTGCCGGTGTCACCAGGGTGAAAGAGAGGATGAGGAGCGGCAGAAAGCGAAATCTCTTCATGATCTTAGACTACTCCGCCCCGTGACATTTTGCAAGGCGTTCCCCTGGTACAGTAGCAGTCAGCAGTCGGCTGTCAGCCGTCAGCAACTGGACTGGAGACTTGAGACGTGAACGTGCGGGTCCCCAGTCTCCGGTCTCATGTCTTTGAGTGCGGACCGCTGACCGCTGATTGCTGACAGCTGCTTTGGCAGGCCGCCAGGAGGGCGGGGGCAATGTCGGTGAGAGCCTGAATCTGACGGGCGAAGATCTCCTTGCCTCGCCCCCACGCCATGGTCGGCACGCGGTTCCAAGTATGGGAAGGGCTGCTCAGATCTTCGATGTTGCCATGATCGCTGACGAGGACGAAAAGATGCCGAGAGAGATCCAGCAAATCAACCACAGTCGAAACGAAGTGATCTAACCCCTCGAGCAGGTTCACCGCCCGATCCATATTCTGGGCATGCCCGGCCAGATCGGTCTGGATGTATTCGTAGTAGGTGAGATCGTGGGCCTCGGTGATCGCCGCCAGCCGCCGTGCCGCCTCATCGGATGAGAGGAGCGGGACCGGGTGGCCCCGAGCCCTGAGCAGGCGGTTGGTGAAGTCGTGGTAGAGCGCCTCACCGCGCGCCAGGTCAGTCAGGTCTCTGAGACGTATCCCGGCGCTCCGTAGGGCGACGGTGGTCACCGACGGAAACCTCTGCCTCCGCAGGGTGGAATCGGTAAAGGCATTGGCGCACGCCACCCGCCTGCCGCACAGCGATGCCCTGCGAAAGAGGGAGTGCGTGTGGAGCATCGAAGCGAGTGTCGGCGTACAGAATCCCTGGACGTGGCGGCCGGCCAGGAGGGGGGCGTTGAGTCCGGTGAGCATCGCGGTCTGCCCAGTGGCGCTCTGGGGCAGACCGGGCACCCCCAACGAGGCGTCGGTCGGCACAACCGCGCAGCCGTCCGTCACCGGGGCGTGGGTCCGGAAGCACCGGAACCACCGCGTCCGCGCCACGGCCATGGGGTTTCGATCGGCGTCCGGCTCACCCAGGCCGAGGCCGTCTACGAGGAGGAGGAGGATACCCACGGTCTGCTCCTGCCCAGTATGCCGGGCAGCCCGGATGCTCGATGCTCTCCTCTGGGGCTACCGATCCCTGCCCGGCTCTTCTCCGATCTTTGCCTCCTCCCACAGGGCATCCATCTCCTCCAGACTGCTCTCCATGAGCGACTTCCCCCGCTCGGCGATCACCGTTTCGATGTGCCGAAACCGGCGGGTAAACTTCTCGATGCACTTCCGGAGGGCCTCTTCGGCATTCAGGTTGTGAAACCGGGCGAGGTTGACCACGCTGAACAGGAGATCTCCCAACTCGGCCTCGGTCGCCTCGGCTCCCTTCCCCATCGCCGCCTTCAGCTCCGCGAACTCTTCCTCCACCTTCTCGAGCACCTGGGCGGTCTCCCCCCAGTCGAAGCCCACCCTGGCCGCTTTGTCTTGCAGGCGCTGGGCTCGGAGGAGGGCGGGCAGGGTTTTGGGGACCCCCGCCAGCGCCGAGACCTCTTTCGCCCCGCCCCGCTCGGCCTGCTTCAGCCGCTCCCAGTTCGAGAGGACCTCGGCCGCGGTTTCCGCCCGGCCCTCGCCGAAGACGTGGGGGTGGCGGCGAATGAGCTTGTCCGTGACGCTGGTAAGCACCTCTTTCACCGTGAATTCTCCGAGCTCCGCAGCGATTTGGGCGTGGAACACCACCTGGAGGAGCAGGTCCCCGAGCTCCTCCTGCAGCTTCTCGCTCCCTCCCTGGTCCAGCGCCTCGAGGACCTCGTACGCCTCTTCGATGAGGAAGGCCTTGAGCGACTCCCGAGTCTGTTCTCGATCCCAGGGACAGCCCCCGGGGGCCCGGAGCGTAGCCATGACCTGGACCAGCCGTTCAAAGAGGGAACCTGCCGTGTCGCCCATCCAGCCTCCGTTCGCGCTGCGCCAGCGCCGCCCTATTATACACCCCGTCGCCCCGCCGACAAGGCGGGAGTCGTTTCCTCTTGACGGAGGCGGCGGATCAGTTAGAATCGATTTTGCAAATTATTTGCAATATTCGCTCATGCGCCACGGCATCACACATTTCAAAGACCTCCTGGGTGGGGAGGGATACTCGTGGACTCGGGCCCGGTCGGCGGTCCTGACCGTGCTGACGACGGTTCCGCGTCCCCTGCGGGCCGAGGAGATCCACCGGGCCTTGCGCGACCCGCGCATCAACCTCTCGTCGGTCTACCGTGCGCTGCGCCTCTTCGAGAGCCTGAACGTCGTCCACCGGGTTGAACTGGGAGAGGGCGCGGCCCGGTACGAGCTGGCCGACGACTACCGGGATCACCATCACCACCTGGTGTGCGACGCCTGTGGCCGCATTGAGGATGTGGCCGCCTGTCCGGTCGAGGCGGCTGGTCTTACGCGTCACATCCGGAAGCGGACCGGCTTTGCGGTCCGGTCCCATGTCCTCGAGCTCTTCGGTCTCTGTCGGCCCTGTCGGAGAGACGCGCGATGAGAAGGTCGGCGAGATGATCTACGTGTATGCAGCGGTGGCGGGACTCTCCGATGTCTTGGCCGGCTGGTTTGCCCTGCGCGGGAAGACCGCAAAGATCGAGTCCCGGTATATCATCGGATTCGCGGCGGGGGTCTTGCTCGCGGTCAGTTTCCTCGATATCCTCCCGGAAGTGGACATCAAGGAGGATGCCCTCATCCTGGCCCTGGGCTTTCTCTCCTTTTACGTCCTGGAAAAGGTGATGATGATCCACGCCTGCGGCGAGAGCGAATGCGAAACGCACCACATGGGCCCCGTGGCGGTGGTCGGGATGGCCCTGGACAACTTCGTGGATGGGGCGGGGATCGCCGTGGGATATCTCATCGACCCATTCCTGGGCTTCTCCATTACCGCCGCCGTCGTCCTCCATGAGATTCCGCAGGGGATCACCTCTGCCCTGATCATGCAGCATGCTCAGTGGAGCACGCCGCGTATTGTTGCAGCCCTCAGCCTGGCGGGGCTTCTCTATCCGCTGGGGGCCGTGCTGGCGGGGTTCATTCCCGGGCCACTCCTGGAGAAGACCCTGGCCTTTATCGCCGGTGATTTCATCTACATCGGGGCCAGCGATATGCTGCCGGAAGCCCATCGGAAATTCAACTGGAAGGTCATCCTCTCGGTGGTGGGCGGGATGGCCTTCATGTGGGTCCTCCGCCTCTTCGCTCCTCATGTCTGACGCCCCCATCGGGGTCCGAACGGTACGGGACTTGCACTCAAGGCCCGGTAGTGCTTTAATCCTTTGCGGAGCGGAAAGGACTATGGGGAAAGCGAGCCGATTTTTGTGGGGACCGCTCCTCGTTGCCCTACTGCCCGGATATGGAGCGGCGGGCGATGGGGAGATCTACCGGCGCATGGATGCCTCCGGCATGGTCCACTATACCAACGTCCCTCCCCATCCCGTGCTCTCCCGCAGGATCCGGCCCGGCGAGCAGCCCTCTGGGCTCAGGGCGATGATCAGGTCCGCCGCCCATCGAGTCGGCCTTGACCCTCGCCTGATCGAGGCTGTCATCGCAGTAGAATCGGACTTCAATCCGTG
>JAHFDE010000142.1 GCA_023249165.1 Candidatus Methylomirabilota bacterium
CCACTACAAGATCGACAGCGATGGGACACGGCACACGCGCTCCTTTGCGCCGCCGGGGGGCAAATATGTCTATCGCTGGATCGCGGCGCCGGGTACGGCAGGCTACTGGCACTACCACGACCATGTCATCGGCCCGGGGATGGACGGGGTGCGGGGGATCGAGCAGGGCTTGTATGGGGCACTGATCGTTCGCAAGGCAGGTGACCCGTTGCCGGACAAGACATTCATCCTGGTGATGCAGAACGTGTGGTTCAACAACAAGAGGCACCCCCACACTCCCCTCTTGGAGGCGAAGCTGGGTGAGCGAGTCGAGTTTGTCGTCATCACCCATGGTCATCGGTTTCACACCTTCCACATCCACGGCCATCGGTGGCTCGACCGGGGGACGAACCGGCTCATTGACACCTTCACCCATAACGCGGGAGAGAGCACGGGGTTTCAGGTGATTGCCGGTGAAGGCGTCGGCCCCGGCGAGTGGATGTATCACTGCCACGTGCACGACCACCTGGAAGACGGAATGCTGGGTTTCTTTATCGTCCGTCCGTGAGAGGGGGTGAGAGAGGAAGAGCCATGAGCGACGCATGCAGATTGAACCGGTGGTTCCAAGGGATATTTTTAGAGGAGGGGAAAGATGGAGACGAGGATGCAACGGCTCATGGTCGTGGTGGGACTCTTCGGGCTCGTGTTGGCCCTGGGCGTGATCTCCGTTAGGGCGCAGGCCGGACCGACCCTGAAGATCACTTCGCCGAAGAATGGCGAGACCATTGCCGGCGACACGGTGAAAATCACCTATGAATCGACCGGAGCAAAAATCGTTCCGGCCGCAGACGCCAAGGCAAAAGAGGAGGCCCACTTCCACCTGTTTGTGGATCGGGCGGACTTCAAACCCGGCGTCGAAATCCCCCGCGGGCTCGAGAAGGAGGGAATCTATCACACCGCAGCGACTTCGTTAGAACTCAAAGGCCTGAAGCCGGGCGCGCACAAGGTGATCGTTGTCCTGAGCTACAACAACCACGTGCCGTGGGAGCCCCTGGTGACTGCCACGGTGACGTTCAACACCAAATAATCTTGGGGGAGGCTAGTTCCTTCGCGAGAAGAGAGCGAAGGGCCAGGGTGAAAAGGGCCGGGATTTTCCCGGCCCTTTTTCTTTCTGGGCTTTAATGGCCGCGATGGACGCCATCCGCCTTTGGGGTCAGGCTCTTGAGGTACGCGACGAGGTCGAGGAGCTGGCGCAGGGTGAGGAGTTCGGAGTAGTCGGGCATCGTGGAAAGGCCATCAGGGCCGGTGTATCCAGGGCCGGTAATGATCACGGCGTTGGGGTTCATGATCGCCTCGGCGAGATATTCTGTGGGATGCATCCCCCCCATCCCCGAGAGCTCGGGACCCGGCTTCTGGTCTTTCGTTCCGCCGGAAAAAAACTCCCCGGCCACGCGGTGGCAGGAATAACACTCGAGCTTGATGAACACCGCACGGCCCGCCCTCGGATCCCCCTCGGGCACGGTGAACCTCCACCCCGGCGGGGTTCCCCCGTGGCGGTGCAGCTCCTCGTCGGTGATCCGGATTGGCCCTTGAGCCGTTCCTGTAGGCTGCGACCCACGAGGGGAGTGCTGTTGGGCCGGCACCTCGATCCAGCCCAGCAGACCGGCAAGCACGAGTACTGCCGCGATCCTTCGCCAGGGTGTCATGATCCGCTTTCCCCTCCCTGGGGTCGTTCGCCGTGACAAGTCGGGGGGACCCCTCATGAGAACGCGAAGAGCCCTTGGGCGAACCCGATCCTGAGCATGATGGAGCTACCAAGGACGATCGAGGTCAACCCGGCCGTCATGCGGACAGCCTCGTTGATCCGCTGAAACCGAACGGCGGTCAGGGCAAAGGGCAGGGCCACCACAATGCTCATCAACAGCATGCCGGCAATGGATCCCAATCCGAAGATCAGAAGGTAGCACATTCCTTGGACTGGGGTTCGGACCGTGGTGAGGACGAGGAGCATCAGGGCTGCGCTGCCGGCTAATCCGTGGATCATGCCGACGAGGCAGGCCTTTCCCAGGCTCGGCGGGTCGTGATCATGTCCGTGATCGTCGCTCCGGGCATGGGAGTGGAAGTGATCGTGCACCCTCCCGCCATGGCGGTGAGGATGGCCATGGACTCGCTTGCGATGGTATCCCCGGAGGATCTGGACCCCCAGGGCGAGCAGGACCAGCCCCACGACGAACTCCAGGGAGAGGGCGACGCCCTCCGGGATGTTGATCTTGAGAAAGAGGACGATCAGCCCGGCGACAAGCAGGGTCAGGGTATGCCCAACCCCCCAAGAAATCCCGATCAGCGAGGGACGGGAGAGGCTTCGGCTTTGACTGACCATGGTGGAGATCGCCACCACATGGTCGGCCTCCAGGGCGTGCTCCATCCCCAACAAGAATCCAAAGAGGAGCGTCGTGGCCATCGCAGACTCCATGGATCTCCTCCCTCGGGTGAGGATCACCTGTCCCCGACGCACGAAGCACTACACGGGGTGCGAGGGAGAGTAACAGGAGCATCCGGAATTTTCAACGGTGACTTTTTACGCTGTCTCCCCCCTCTTCAAGAAGGCGACCTTGAGCGGGACGGGATTTGGTGGGGCTATCGGGCAGGGGAAGAGGGCGCTCCGGATCTCCCCGCGGCGGCAGGATCTTCCGCGAAGCCGCTGTGGGCCGCGAGTTCTCTTGGGCTCAGCAGGCCTTCGTAGCGGCGGCCATTGATGATCCATGTCGGGTATACCCGAATACTCATCTCTTGGCACCGGGCGGCCTGGGGGCCGGAGCGTCCATAGGGACTGCACTCGATGTAGGGCAGGCGATGGGCCGACGCCCCGAAGATCCGTTTCTGGTCCTCGCAATGCGGGCACCACTCAGCGCCAAAGAACTGTGCGCCGGAATCCGCCAGGTGGACGGCCAGGGCCTGGAGCTTGGGATCCTCCGCTTCGGCGGCCTTGCCCCAGATCCCGGTGTAATACAGATGCAAAGCGAGCACGAGGAGGAGGCTCGGCACAGCCGTCTTGGGCAGCCAGGTCCGCCAAGCAAACTTGGGGAGCGACGGAGGCCGTTGATAGGCAACCAGTCCGAGGATGGTGATCATGAGTGCTGCCGAGGTCAGACAGTAGGGACAGGTCGCCTCAAGCTCCGTGAGGGAGATGATCGTCAGATACAGGCTGAACGAGGCCCCGAAGCAAGAGACGATCCAGGCGAGCTTCCAGTGAAGGTCGCGACGTGTGATCCATGCAATGCCGGCGAGGCTGAGATACGAGAGCAGGCCCCAGAACGACGTCGGCTGCCCGAACAGCGTCGCCCAGCGGCTCGCGAGGACGATATCGCAGCCGCTGCCCACCGGGCATCCGGCCACGCCTTGCCCGACCCATGCGGTGATGGTGAGATACCCGGCGAGCGTGACGCCGATGAGGGCGAGGGCGAGCAGCGGCCAGTTCGGGCCGCCTCCTTCTGGGATCTGCCGGGAGGCCTCTTTGCCCGTGGACCTCTCCTTTTGCGTCGCCCCATGACCCATTGAGGGAGAGTATATGACGGGACCTTGGATGGGTCAATGAGGCGGACAGCCTCCCCATCTCCCCTACAGCTTGGTCAGCGACCCCTGCAGGATCGCCTCGACGAGGGCGTTCCACTCCGCCCTGGCCAGGGTGACCTGATTGCCGGGCTCGCCGATCTGGACCGTCTCGTCATAGACCGCGACGGTCGGACAGGCGTCGCAGGCGGGGCAGAGGCTCACGATCTGTTTGGCTTCCATCCTTCTCACCTCCTTTTCCGGGAGGGGCCGATCCGATGATCCGGAGATCTTCGACAGGGACCGATGCGATGCAGCGGCAGATCTCATTCGGGCCGAGCTGAGAGGGTCTCCCCTCGGCCGACCAGCGTTTTTGGTACCGCTCCAAACGCCCTTTCAGGTCCCGGAGCATCCGAATCTGCTGCTCCAATGCTCGGACCTTCTCTGCTGTCCACCGGGTGACGGCCTCGCAGGGGGCCTTCCGGGACCGGGCCAGGTCGAAAACCTGGCGGATCTCGGCCAGCGTGAAGCCGAGGCTCTGGGCCTTCCGGATAAAGAGGACCCGCTCCAGGTCGGTTTCCCCGTAGAGGCGATAGTTCGTATGTGTCCGCCGGGGCGGGGGAAGCAGCCACCGGGTCTCCCAGTAGCGGAGGGTCTTCGACGAGACCCCCGCCTGCCGAGCTAATTGCCGGATGCCGAGGATCCGCTCACCCATTTTTCACCTCCCGATCGTGAGGGTAAAGCCTCCCCTGAGGGAAAGGATCAAGAATTTTTTTTGAGGGCGAGGGTGATGAGGGTGATCCCCCATCCCGGAAGGATCGCCGCGATCCCGAGGAACCAGCACGCTATAGGGCCGGGGGCGCGGCGCTCCGTGCGCCAGTGTCTGAGAAGCGCATCGGTCACGATGATGCCGAGAAGGGGAAGCGCCGAGGTGATGATGAAAAGAGGTTTGTTCGGCCCTTCTCCTCCCGGGGGGCCAATGGTCGCCAAGAAGGCCATGAGCCAGGCGGGCAAGAGGGCCGCCAGGCCGAGGACCCAGTACCGCTCCGGGCCCCACGCGGGCCACCGACTCTTGAGGCGAGCGACCAGAGCGGCCGTGCCCGCTAGGCCGATCACGCTCAGCACTACCGACCACGCGATCATCGCGACCTCAACTCCTCGAATGAACCTCTCAACCCTTGCGGAGGACGCGGATGTCGCGGGTGAGGACGCTCAGGGCCACGCCGGTCCGAAAGGGGGTCATGTGGCCTCCCGCTTGCACCCTCGAGGTCCACGGTTCAACCCCTGGAAAAATACCAATCGCCAGAGCGCCGGTCAAGCGGGAGGTTCCCGGGAGGTTCCCAGGAAATTGGTTGACAGAATTTTTATTTAGATTAATCTAAATATGGTTTTCATGGCACCTATACCTTGCTCTCGCTCGATGGAGGTCCCAGGTATGGATGATCAACGGCACATGGGAAGACAGTCATCTCTGTTGACCGCAGGCCTGAACCGTCGCCAGTTCCTCGGCGGCCTCGTGGGGCTGGGCTTTCTGGGCACGGCGACGTCGGCCCTCGCAGATTCCCCGAAGGCGCCGCCGGCTCAGGGGGGAGGGCATGGGATGCACCCGGGTGCGCCGGCCCCCTATTCCACCCAACCGGCCGAAGCACCGAAGGATCTCCCTGCCGATCTTCCTTCCCCACTGCGGGTCTCGGATCCGATGACGTTCCTCACCAGCTTTGACACCGGCCGGGTGAAGCGGCTCCCGGGCGGTCGGGTCCAGCGAGAATATAGCGTCA
>JAHFDE010000019.1:0-9306 GCA_023249165.1 Candidatus Methylomirabilota bacterium
CGATAAGGCCTTTCGCGCTGGGGCCCAGTTCTTCCTGCCGAAACCGTTTCGTGCGGCGAGCCTCCTCGGTTTGGTAGAGTTGGCCGCAGACCGGGCTCAGAAGACCGTCCCAATGCAGCGTCGGCGGCGCCATCCCCGTCACCCGGCAGAGATTCCGGTCTCGTGCGTCGTCGAGGACAATGCGCACACGACCCGGGAACTCATGGGCCACACCGTCAACGTCAGCCTCAGCGGGCTGTCCATGTGGCTGCCCGAAAGGCTCGACCAAGGGACCGTCTTCCAGCTCAAGCTGGCCCTCCCCGAAGGCCCGATTACTGCCAAGGGTAGGGTGATGTGGCAGGATCCCAAACAGGCCGGGGATGGGCGATTCCACCATGGCGTCCGGCTTCTCGGCTTTACGGAGGAGGGTGCCCTCTCACAGTACAGACGGCAACTCAGTCAGCTCGCGGAGGAGGCGACCGAGTAGGGAGAGCGCCCGTGAGTGCGCCAGATTCGTGGTGAAAAACAGGGCCGTCATCGACCGCAGCGTGGGACTCTGCAGTATCTGCATTCATGCGAAGCGCGTGGGGAGCGCGCGCGGCTCCGTCTTCTGGCTCTGCCGTCGTGCGGCGCAGGACCGACGATTTCCCAAATACCCGCGGCTGCCGGTAGAAAGGTGCGCCGGGTTTGCATCGGCTGGAGCGACACCTGGGGCGGAGGGTCGGGATCGCGGGTGAGCAAGACTTCCGCAGTTCCCTCAGCCATCGGGCGGGATCACTCCCAGGATATGCGGGGCGAGCCAGTTGCTGAGCTCGGTCAAACTGCAGAGATCATGAGGGGTGAAATTGGGCCCAGCCTCTTCCAGGGATTTCCCCTTCCTGCTCACCTGGATCACCCCGATGGACTCGCCCCGGGGGGTGAGCAACGGGGCAGAGATCATCTTTTGGATCTTGAGAGGCCTCTGTGCCCTCGGGTTGATACGCTCGTAAATGTCCAAGTGCTGGATCTGGGAGACGTGGTTGTCGATCCTCCCCTTCCTGGCCCGAAGGGCCTCCCCGGCAATGCTCGAGGCGCTGACGGGGAAGAGATTCTTCTGATCCCCGTAAAAGGTGAAGGGGTAAGCAAACCCGAGCGTGAGACCTTGATCCCTTACCAGGAGAATGGCGACCTCATCCTCCCGCACCGAGAACGCGTGGGCGATCGCTAGGCCGAGGCTCGTCATGAGCCGCTTCATTAGATCCGCGGACGGCGGGCCCCCTTTTCGCAAGACATCGAGTTCCCGCCTGACTTCGACGGGGATCTGTTCAATCACCCGCCTGATCAAGGCGCGCCGCTCAGCTGCTTTCACGTCAGAAGGGGCCTTTTCCTCCGGCGCAAGACTCATGGTATCCTTCTGTCTTTCTATCTTTCATCCTTCGCCTGCCGCCCCCTCCAGAAAATGCCACCGGAGAGTCAGCGGATGCGCGGTCAACCGAGAAGCGTGTCCCTGCAGAATGTGTGCCATCATGACTCCTGTTGAGGAGAGGGTGCGGTCTCGGTCATCTTACCGAATGGACGCCTGATGAGCCACCCGGTCCAGAGTGGGGGCGTTGACTCTGTACAGGCTTCGGGATGGCGAAATCGGTAGCCCGTGCATCGATGAGATGCTCGACAATGACACCATGATGGGGCACGAGTTCGTGCCACGAGGAAGGCGGCAGTGGCGTTCCATCCTCCTGCGATGGTTGCCCGTTGTATTGATTGTGGTGGCCGGCTTGCTGTACATTAGCAGGATGCCCAAGAGATCGTATTCGGGTCCCTTCCACCCCCTGTCGGAAAACGAGCGGGTATTGGAGAACCGCCTCAAGAGCCACGTCACGGTGCTCGCGGGCGAGATCGGCGAGAGGAACCTCTGGCATCCCAAGGGCCTTGAAGCTTCCGCCGACTACATCGCACAGGTCCTTCGCGATCTGGGATATGAGGTGCGGATACAAGAGTTCACGGTCACAGGGGCGACGGTCAGGAACCTCGAAGCCGCACTGGTCGGGGCCTCCTTTCCGGGAGAGATTGTCGTTGTTGGGGCCCACTATGATTCGGTCATCGGGAGCCCCGGTGCAAACGATAACGCCTCCGGTGTTGCTGGCCTCTTGGAGATGGCCCGTCTCCTTGCCGGTCGGCCCCTCTCCCGAACGGTACGGTTCGTGGCCTTCGTCAACGAGGAGCCGCCTTTTTTCCAGACTGACCACATGGGAAGCCGTGTCTACGCGTCCCGATCGCGTCAGAGAGGAGAGCAGATTGTGGCCATGCTTTCCATTGAGACCATCGGGTATTACTCCGAGGAGCGGGGGAGTCAACGATACCCTTTCCCTTTCGGCCTTTTGTATCCCGACACCGCCAACTTCATAGGATTCGTCGCCAATATTGCCTCACGCGATCTGCTCCGCCGAGCCATAGCGACCTTCCGTGAACGGACGGATTTCCCCTCGGAGGGGATCGCGGCTCCGAGCTGGATCATGGGGATCGGATGGTCGGATCATTGGTCCTTTTGGGAGGAAGGGTACCCCGCCCTCATGGTCACCGACACGGCCCTGTTCCGATATCGGTACTACCATACGGCGCACGACACACCAGACAAGATCGACTATGCCCGTATGGCGCGCGTGGTGACCGGGATTACTGGCATCGTGACTAGACTGACCGGCCCCGATTAAAGTCACATGTAGGGAAGCAGCGCGTGCTCTATCGCATATTAGCGGACCTGGTTGTCATGACGCATCTTGCCTTCGTTCTGTTCGCTGTACTGGGAGGGTTCTTGGTGGTCAGATGGAAACGCTGTGCGTGGGTACACGCCCCCGCCTTTCTCTGGGCTGCATTCATCGAATTCTCCGGTTGGGTGTGCCCCCTGACGCCCCTCGAGAACTGGCTCCGCAACAGAGGCGGGGCGATGGGTTACCGGGCCAGCTTCGTCGAGCACTACATCCTCCCCGTACTCTACCCAGTCTCGCTTACGCACCAGTTGCAGATCTCCTTGGGTCTCCTTGTCATCGCCGTTAATCTGGGGATCTATAGCTGGCTATGGCGACGCCCCCTGAAAAGCAACATGTGAGAAAAGGTTCCCGACACCAGACAGATCACACTTCCCGTTGCGAACGCCGTGGTTGAGCTGACCGAGCCCGGGGCGTTGATAGAAGGCCGGGGCGAGGAGACCAGATGATTGACAGGAACACCATCCCCCTCATCCCACGCCAGGTCCTGTTCGGCAACCCGGACAAGGCCTCAGTGCAGCTCAGCCCCGATGGGACCAAGATTGGCTACCTTGCCCCGGTGGGAGGCGTCCTCAACGTCTGGGTCGGGCCTGCCAATCATCCGGCGGCGGCGAGGCCAGTCACGAGGGATACTGACCGTGGCATCCGCTTCTACGATTGGACCTACACGAGTAACCACATCCTCTTCATCCAAGACAAGGGCGGCGATGAGAACTGGCGGCTGTACAGTGTAGACTTGGAAACCGGCGAAACCAAGGATCTCACTCCCCTGGAAGGTGTGCAGGCCCGATTCCAGGAGATCAGCCCGCAGTTCCCGGCCGAAATTCTGGTCGCGCTCAACGATCGCGATCCCCGGCTTCACGATCTCTACCGCATCAACATCGCCACGGGGGAGAGGCGTCTCGTCCAGAAGAACGAGGGGTTCGCCGGCTTCGTCACCGACCGGGATTATCGTGTTCGTCTTGCGCTGCGCGTCCTGCCGGACGGCGGCAGCGAGATGCTCAGGGCGACCGAACACGGAGGGTGGACATCGTTTGCACGTATCCCCACGGAGGACACGCTGACCACATCCCCTGTCGGATTCGATACGGCGGGCACGATTCTGTACATGATCGACAGCCGCAACCGGAACACCGGGGCACTGATGGCACTCGATCTTGACACCGGAAAGCAGACCCTCTTGGCGGAGGACCCACGGGCGGACGTCAGCGACGTGGTGATCCATCCAACGGAGAAGAGGGTGCAGGCCGCCGCGTTCACGTACGAGCGCAAGGTCTGGCAGATCCTCGACCAGTCCATTGCGGGAGACTGGGCCGCCCTGCGTACGATTGCCACCGGCGATGTCGAGGTGGTGAGTCGGACCCTCGACGACCGGTACTGGATCGTGGCCTATATCATGGACGATGGCCCGGTCCGCTACTATCGGTACGACCGTGCGGGACAGAAGGCACAATTTCTCTTCACGAATCGGGAGCAACTCGAGGGTCTGCCTCTGGCCAAGATGCACCCCATCGTCATCACATCGCGTGATGGGTTGAACCTGGTCAGCTACTACACACTGCCGCCCGGAAGCGACAGCGATGGCAACGCCCGACCTGACGAGCCCCTCCCGACGGTCCTGGTGGTGCACGGCGGACCATGGGCGCGCGACACATGGGGCTACAATCCGTGGCACCAGTGGCTGGCTAACCGGGGGTACGCAGTCCTGAGCGTCAACTTCCGTGGGTCCACCGGATTCGGAAAGGCCCTGATCAACGCCAGCACCAGCGAGTGGGGGGCCAAGATGCACGACGATCTCATCGACGCCGTTCATTGGGCCATCCAGCAGGGGATCGCCAACCCCCAGCGCGTGGCGATCATGGGAGGCAGCTACGGCGGATACGCCACGCTGGTCGGCATGACGTTCACACCAGAGATGTTTGCGTGCGGGATAGACATCGTGGGCCCCTCGAACTTGGTGACACTGCTCGAGTCAATCCCGCCATACTGGCAGCCTCAGGTTGACCTCTGGGCCACCCGCGTGGGTGATCACAGAACAGAGGAGGGCCGCGCGTTCCTGACGAAACGGTCCCCCTTCACCTGCGCGCACCGGATTCAGCGACCACTGCTGATCGGCCATGGAGCCAATGATCCGCGGGTCAAGCAGACCGAGTCCGACCAGATCGTGCAGGTGATGCAGGAGAAGGAAATCCCGGTCACGTACGTGCTCTACCCTGATGAGGGACACGGCTTCGCACGACCGGAGAACCGCCTGTCGTTCAACGCCGTCGCCGAGGCATTCCTCTCGAAGTGTCTGGGCGGGCGCTGTGAGCCTATCGGCGATGATTTCACAGGCGCGAGCATCACCGTCCCCGTCGGAGCCGACCAGGTCCGTGGTGTGCCGGAGGCTCTTTCGACGAAGTGACACGCGAACGCATGAAGAGTTGCCTGTCCCTCCACCCTTGTCCGGCAAGTGTTTCGCATGCAAGGGGGCTCTGGGATCCGTGCGTGAATACGTGAGCGCAGACCCATGCCGTATGGCCCTTGATCGCCGAACACAACTCAAGTATTGTGGTACCGTCGGCTGGAGCACCACCCGCGCGCATTCGAGCCTGAACCCGTAAAGTGAGTCCCGGCATGGCCTACAAGGATTTCATGAACCCCGAGCTGGCCTGGACACCACAACAGCTCCGCCAGCGAATCGGCGACCGCAAGGGCGATGATCTGGTCATCATCGACACGCGGCCCGCTCCGGACTACTGTGCCGGCCACATCGAAGGTGCCGCCCACTTCGACCTTTACGGTGTCTCGCTGAATGACACGCGGCCCGAGGCCCTCGCCGCCTTTATCTGGACGCTAGCCTACCTGATGGAGATCCGGGGCGTCGACTACGACAAGACAGTGGTCTTCTATGAGTCCAATACCGGGTTCCGCGCGGCCCGCGGCTTCTGGTTCCTCGAGTACCTGGGCCACGAAGATGTGCACATCCTGGATGGGGGGATTCGCGCCTGGAAGGGGGCGGGCTTCCCCCTGACACGCGAGGCCTGGCCCATGTTCGGAAGCGCGGCGGACATTGGATCAAAGGGGGGGGGCCGTATCGTCCGCACCGGCTTTTCCAAGCATCTCAAGAAGCCCGTAGAGGACCGTCTCGCGACGGCGCAGTACATCCAGAACCACCTGAAAGACCCGGAGATGAAGATTCACGATGCACGCACCGAGGCCGAGCACTACGGCGAGCACGTACGGGCCGCCCGCGGCGGGACCATCCCGGGATCTATTCACCTCGAATGGGTGCACTTCCTCGGTCCCGATGGGGCGCTCCGGCCGGCCGCCGAGCTCAGAGAGATGCTCGCGAGCCGCGGCCTCACGCCGGACAAAGAGATTGTTCCCCTCTGCCACGGAGGTTACCGGTCAGCCCACGCCTATCTTGTCTACCGCCTGCTCGGCTATCCGCGCGCGCGAAACTACCTCGGTTCTTGGAAGGAATGGGGGGACCGGACCGACCTTCCTCTCGAGGTCCCGATCCGCTGAGGCCCCTTCCCGTCCCTTTCGAAGGTCGGCAGCCCCACAGGCACCGCGGCCCGGCACCAGGGGCAGGGAGGTGGTGGTTTGACACCTCCGCCGCAGGCCGATAAAATGCGCCGATAGGCCCCGTTTGGCCTCCGGTTTGCAAATCCTCTGATAGACAAACTCTGCTGAAGAGCCCGATCTCCGGACACCGGGCCTAATCAAGAGAAGCTGCCTGCCCATGAAGAACGCGGGGTCGAAAGAGATGACACCAAGGAGAATTGTCGCCGCAACGGCCCTCCTTGCCACCCTCGCTGGATGTCAAGCACAGAAGGAGAATCCTGTCCCCGACCATCTCCTGGGGGTGTGGACGACCTCGGCACCCCGGTATGCCGATCGCTACATCGAGATCAGAAATGACATGATCATCTTTGGCACGGGGGGTGACGCGTTCGAACTCCATGCGCTCACGGACCTGAGAGAGGCGCGTGAAGCAGAGGACATCGTGTACACGATCACCCACCTCAATCACTTCGGGCAGGCGTACACCCTCTCTTTCTATTATCACCCGGCCAAGGATGGTATCATACGGTTCAAGAATCAAAAGGAGATCGTTTGGACGAAGGAGAAGCTGTAGATGACCACACGCCCCTACAAGAGAAGGCGGATTCTGATCGAGAGTTATCAGTATCGGCTCTTGTTCATCAATCTCCTCTATTTCTGCATTATCCTTCTGATATTTGCGGCTGCCCTCTTTCTCCCCCTGATTCTTAAGCTGAGGAGCGGCAGCGCCTCCGTCATCGAACAGGGAGAACTGGCCGGTCAATTCCTCGCGCTCCATGCGCGGGTCTGGCCCGCCATGTTGGTTGTCTTTGTGCTGCTCGCCCTCCACTCGACCTTTGTCTCGCATCGCATTGCAGGTCCCCTCTACCGTTTCCGGAAGGTCTTTGGGGCGGTCGCCAGAGGGGATCTGTCCGTGCGGGCAAACCTTCGAAAGGGTGACTATCTCGGAAAAGAGTCGGAGAGCCTGAACGAGATGATCGCAAGCCTTCGGGCGAAGATCGAATCCATGCAGAGTCACCGTGCCGAGACGCAGACGGTGTTGACCGCGCTCAAGCAATCCATCGAGCGGGGATCCATCGAAGATGTGCAGCGACAGCTCGAGGACCTTCATGTCCAGATGGAGGAACTCGAGGTGTCAATTCGCCAATTCCGAACGCATCCAGAAGCCAAGGACGAGGAGGCGGGCCTCACCGCGCAGCGGCCAGAAGCGGCAAACCCATAAGGATATGGCCGATATGATACAGGCAGGTGCACCTCCACCGCCGGGGATTCATTGGATGATCCTGCCCCGTTTCTGGGGGCGAAACGAGCGCTCCCTTGGCCTGACGATCATCGAACTACTGATCGTCACGATGATCATGGCGACCCTCGCCAGCCTTGGAGTCCCTCTCTACGCCAATACCCTCAACAACGCGAGAATCACGAAGGCCGTCGCAGACATTCGAGTATTAGAGAAGGAGATCCTGGTCTTTCAGCTGTTCAACGGAACGTTTCCGACCAACCTCAACCAGATAGGACGCGGAACCTTGCTGGATCCCTACGGCAATCCGTACCAGTATTTGGACATCGCCACCGCAGGCAAGGGAAAGGGGGATTTTCGGAAGGACAAGAACCTGGTTCCCATCAATTCAGACTTCGACCTATACAGCATGGGTCAAGACGGTCAAAGTGCGCCCCCCCTCACAGCCAAGCAAAGCTGGGATGACATCGTCCGCGCTAGCAATGGCGGATACGTAGGCATCGCCTCCGAGTACTGACTCCATCACGACCCCTCGCTGGCACGATTCGGAAGAGCACTCTTCCCTCCCCTACACGGCCTACCTATGCGTCGGGGCCTGATCTATTTCCCGTTGCAGTTTTGACACACTCCCCGCTCGCGGAAGAGACTCCGCAAAGGCAGGTCCTTGGCCCGGGATTTGCACCGCCTTTGGAAAAAAGACTTTACTGAGTGACATTACTCCAGCGGATACCCCTTGACCCGGGGCGGGGGAAACGACCCCAGGAATCTTCTCTTTGAGCACTGGTCGCGAAACACAGGAATTGCGCTATCCATCACAAACGCGAGATCGAAGGAGATGACCCCAAGAAGGATTCTCATTGCATTCGCCCTCCTGGCCACCCTTTCTGGCTGCCAATCCGAGAAGGATAGCACGGTCCCCGCGCATCTCCTCGGCGTGTGGACGACTCCTCACCACAAATACGTCGATCGTTACTTCGAGATCAGGAATGACGCCATAATCTTTGGACACGGGGGAGAGAATTTCGAATTGCATGCGCTCGCGGACGTTGATCAAACTCGAGAAGAGGGATCCATCCTGTACACCATCACCCACCTGAACCACGACGGCCAGCGATTGACCTTTGCTTTCTATTACGATCCTGCCAATGGCGGGGTGATCCGATTCAAGAACCAGAAGGAAATCGTCTGGACGAAGGAGGCGCGTTAGATGGGCGCTCAGACCTACAAGAGGAGACGCATCCTTCTCGAGAGTCTTCAATACCGGCTCCTGGTGATCCATCTCATCTATTTCGTAACGATTCTCCTGATCTTTGCGGGCGCCCTCTTTCTCCCATTGATTCTCCAGCTCCAAAGCGGCAGCCTCTCAGTCCTCGAACAAGGGGAAGTGGCCGGTCAATTCCTCGCTCTCCATGCGCGGGTCTGGCCAGCCATGCTCGTCGTGCTTGTCTTGCTTGCCCTGCACTCGGTCTTGGTCTCGCATCGCATAGCTGGTCCCCTCTACCGTTTTCGGAGCATCTTCAAGGCGATCACCGAAGGAGACCTCTCCATACGGGCGAATCTTCGAAAGACTGACTATCTCGGAAAAGAGTCGGATAGCCTCAACGAGATGATCGTGAGCCTGAGGACCAAGCTCGCTGGTATTCAGAAACACTCCGAGGAAGTGGAGGCAGCAATACTGGGACTCAAGGAATCCGTTGAACGCGGATCCCTGAAGGAAGTGCATCAGCACATCGTGGATCTCCAGGCGGGGACGAAGGGCCTAGAAACATCCATCAGGCATTTTCGACTTCATCC
>JAHFDE010000019.1:9406-19792 GCA_023249165.1 Candidatus Methylomirabilota bacterium
GAAGACTCCGTCCGCCTCCCCCGGGCCTAGCGAGCGCGCATGCTCACGAGCAGAATGAAAAAGTCTGGCGCTCACGTAAACTCACGAGTCGGCTTTACAAGTCTCTAACAGCTATGATAGAAGGATTCTTACCCTTACGCCTAGGTATTCGACACAGGGGGGTGCTCTGTCTTTTGAGGCCGAACGAGCGGTCCCTCGGGTTGACGATCATCGAATTGCTGATCGTTGTGATGATTATGGCGACCTTGGCAACCCTGGGAGTTCCCCTGTATGCCAATGCCCTCGACAACGCAAGAATCGCGAAGGCCATGGCAGACATCCGGATCGTGGAGAAAGAAATCTTCGTCTTTCAGGTGTTCAACAACAGGCTTCCAAGCAATCTCGCCGAGGTGGGACGGGCGAACTTGCGAGACCCCTGGGGCAACGCCTACGAATACCTGGAAATCTCCTGCGATGAGAACTGGATCAAGTGCAAGCCGCCGAAGGGGGCCCGACAGGATAAGTTTTTTAAGCCCCTCAACTGGGACTTCGATCTGTACAGCAGGGGCAGAGATGGAGACACCACACCAAAACTCGACACGAAAAAGGGCGCGGATGACATCGTCCGGTGCGTCAATGGCGGATATGTCGGCCTGGCTGCAGATTTCTAGTGCCGTTCCAGTTCATTGCCCCGTAGACGGACCAAGGAAGCCAGCAAGCCTGGTACCGTTCCAACTATTTTCGTCAAGGCGAGGCGGTCCCTCATGGACCATATCTCGATCCGCAGGAGCAACCGAGACAAGTAGTAAGCACAACAAACGACTTGGAACGGCACTAGTCCCGGCATCGCACACCTCTGGATTGGGTGAGAAATTTTGGAACGGTACTAGGGCGGGTGCAGGTTAATGAAGATTGAAGGGACGTTCCTCCGCAGCAAGGTGGCCCGCCGGATTTTCCTGCTGTTCGTCCTCTGCGCCCTGCTCCCCATCGCCGCCCTGGCAATCGTCTCTTTTGGCCACGTCACCCAAGAGCTGAATAGGCAGAGTCAGAAGCGGCTCCATCAGGGGAGCAAGGCCGTGGCTCTGGGCATCTATGAGCGGCTCCTGTTTCTGGAAGGCGAGATAAGGATCGTTGCAACGACGCTGACCACGCAGACCGGCACATCCGCCTCCAAGGGGTCCGCTGTATTCAGCGAAGGCTCGCCGGAGCGTTTCATGAGTTTGGCCTTCATCAGCGGTGGGGGGAGGCGCAACGATCTCTTTGGACGGATGGAGGACCCACCAGAACTGACCGCGGCGGAGAAGCGACATATGGCTGCCGGCAAGGCTGCTCTCGTCGGCAGCCGGTCTGGCTCCGATGTGCCACCACGCATGTTCATGGCGATGGCCCTCGATCCACAACACCCGGCGCGAGGAACTCTGCTGGGAGAGATCAACACCACGTATCTGTGGGGCACCGGAGACGAGAATGCACTCCCGCCCAATACCGAACTCTGTATACTGGACCACTCCCTCATCTTCCTCGTGTGCTCGCTTCCAGGCCGCGTGTCGCTCCCCGAGCAGGCCATGCGCGACATGACGCACTCCGCGTCTGGACAATTCGAATGGAGACACGACGAGAGGGAGTTTCTGGCCAGTTACTGGACCATCCCCCTCCAGTTTAGATTCTTCGTCCCGAAGTGGACCGTGGTGCTGGGTGAGTCGAAGGCCGATGTCCTCGCCCCGATGGCCAATTTCAAGAAGATCTTCCCGCTGGTTATTCTCCTGTCCCTGTGGGTCGTGCTCCTCCTGAGCATCAGCCAGATTCGGAGGAGTCTGGTTCCTCTCGAGAGGCTTCAGGAAGGGACCCGGCGTATCGCCAGTCGGGATTTCGGGACTCGGGTGGCGGTGACGAGCGGAGATGAATTCGAGGAACTCGCCGGATCATTCAACACGATGGCCAGCCGCTTGGGCAGACAGTTCAATACGCTCGCCACCATCGCCGAGATCGACCGGACCATCCTCTCGGCCCTGGACACCCAAAAGATCGTCGAGGTGGTCCTCACGCGCATGCCCGACGTGCTGCCCTGCGACGGGATCAGCGTCAGCCTCCTTGATTCCCACGGCACGCACACGGCGCAGACGTACCTCCGGGGCGGGAGTCCCAAAGACGAAGCAGTGGTCGAGGCTACCGCGCTCACACCACGGGAGGTTCAAGGGCTCCACGACAATCCAGAAAGCCTCCTCGTCCGCCTCGACAGCGACCCCCCGCACTACCTCGGGCCTCTGGGCCGGCGAGGCGTCACATCATCGCTGGTTCTGCCCATTTTTCTCCAGGAGAAATTGACAGGAATCATCGCCCTGGGATACCTCGATCACCCTGGGTTCAGTCAGGAAGATCTGACCCAAGCCCGGCAACTGGCTGACCAGGTGGCCGTGGCCCTGTCCAATGCCCGCTTGATCGAGGAGCTGGACCGGCTCAACTGGGGAACACTGAACGCCCTGGCCCGCACCATCGATGCGAAATCGCCATGGACGGCGGGCCACTCCGAGCGGGTGACGGAGCTGGCGCTGAAGATCGGCCGAGAACTGGGACTCGGGCCCAAGGAGCTGGAGGCGCTGCACCGCGGGGGGCTGCTCCATGACATTGGCAAGATCGGCATACCGGCCGTGATCCTGGACAAGGCCGGACGCCTGACGGAGCAAGAGGCCCTAACCATGCGCGAGCACCCGCGCAAGGGGGCGCGGATCCTGGAACCGATCCCCGCCTATGCTGAGGTCATTCCCATCGTGCTGCAGCACCACGAGTGGTTCGATGGGACCGGGTACCCCGATGGACTCGCCGGCGAGGCCATCAGCCTGGGCGGTCGCATCTTCGCCGTGGCTGACGTCTATGACGCCCTCACCTCAGATCGACCCTACCGGGCCGGACTGGGCCGCGAGCGCGCCATCGAAAGCATCGAGCAGGGAGCCGGCCGGCAGTTCGATCCGCGGGTGGTGGAGGCCTTCTTGGCAGTCATGACCACAGAGGAGACCGGGTCGGACCGCACCTCACCCGAGAGCCTCAGCGCGCTCCACTCACCCAGCGAGAGAAGGTGATCCCGCTCCGGAGCGGTTCAGGGCGATGCCGTGCAGGCAGGCATACGGTGGCGGGATGGCTGCGTGATCGAGAGGCTGCGCCCTCTCACCCATCACCGGATCTCGCCAACGCGGTGGAGCTTGATGGCGTCGACGGTCCCCGGCTTCCACATCGGAGTTCCCGAGAGAATCACCAGGGTATCTCCGGGCACCACCCACCCCTCAGCCAGGAGCAGCCCCTCCATCTCGTGGAACATCTCGACGAGGGTTTCTCGCCGTCGGATGACGAGGGGAACGATTCCCCAGTAGAGGGCCATGCGGCGCCGCGACTCCTCCCAAGGGGTGAGGGCCAGGATCGGGACCTCGGGGCGGTCCTGGGAGATCAGCCGCGCGGTGAGGCCAGACTCGGTGAAGACGACGATGGCCTTGGCGTGGAGGCTCCTGGCGGCCCGGCAGGCTGCGTCGCTCGCCACCACCGGAAAGCTCTTCTCATCCGCCTGGGGCAATGGAGGTACACGCAGGTAGGGCTCTGCCTTCAGCGCGATCCGGGTCATCATCTCCACCGCCTCGACCGGGTAGCTCCCGGTGGCCGTCTCCGCCGAAAGCATCACCGCGTCGGTGCCATCGAGGATGGCATTGGCGACATCAGAGGCCTCGGCCCGAGTCGGCCTCGGATGCTCCACCATTGATTCCAGCATTTGGGTCGCGATGATCACCGGGACCTTGTACCGGCGGGCCTGGCGAAGAATAAACTTCTGAAGCATGGGCACCTCCTCAATGGACATCTCCAGCGCGAGATCCCCTCGAGCGACCATGACCCCGGATGCGATCTGCAAGATATCCTCGAGGTTTCGAATGGCCTCCGGCTTCTCCAGCTTGGCGATGACTGGCATCTTGGCCCCCCACGCCCCCAGAAAGTTCTTCACCTCGACCAGGTCGGAGGCGTTCCGGACAAAGGAGGTGGCCACATAATCCACCCCCTGAGCAATCCCGAACTCGAGATCCTCCAGATCTTTCTTGGTCAGCGCGGCTCGCTGCAGGCGCCCGCCGGGGAGACCGATGCCCTTGTGGTTCCGGAGGACTCCTCCCGCCACGACGCGACATCGCACCTCAACGCCGTCGCTGGCCACCACCTTCAGTTGAATCAGACCATCATCGGCCAGAATCGTATCCCCGGGCCGAACCTCTCCGAAGAAGTCGGGGGAGGGGGCGTGGGCACGCTCAGCGGTTCCCAGGATGGGCTGGCTCGTGATGACAAACTCAGCCCCCGTTCGGAGCAGCGCCGCTCCACCCTCGAAATCCCCCAGTCGGATCTTGGGCCCGGGAAGGTCCTGGATGATTGCCACCGGCTTTCCGAGTTTCGCCTCGAGGCCTCGGATCCGCTGGATCACCCGTGCGTGCTCCTCGGGGGTGCCATGGGCGAAGTTCAGACGGGCAACGTCCATGCCGGCGAGAATCAGACGCTCGAGGACTTCTTCCGACTCGCTGGCCGGTCCGATCGTACAAACGATCTTGGTCCGGCGCACCTCTCCGCTTGTCTCGGCAGCCATCATTCCCCCCGTCTCGACTGCTCAACGCATATCACAGATCGACCCCGGCCACAAATCGAATGACAGGAACGGGACGGCCTCCGGAACGTGGGGAATCAAAGACACGGGGGGGATCAAGGCCGCTGCTGGATAACCTGGCAGGCGTTCAAGGCCGAGGAGGGATCGATGGCTCTGATCAGGCTTTCGGCTTCCGCCAGATCGAAGCCATTGACGGAAGAGCATCCCCAGTCTCATTGTACGCGGTGGCCACCTCGACCTGATACCCGTCCTCCCGAAACCGCGTCGCCAGGGTGTCCGCATCCTTGGTCCGGACCCCCTTCGGCCCGGCCCCGGGGCGGAAGGCATTGGTGACAAATTCGTACCCCCCGTCCACCAGGCGTCGAATGGCGGCATCCCTGGAGGCCAGCAGCTTCATGTACTCTCCCCGCCCATAATCGACCGACATAACCGACTCCCCTATCCCTTCCGCAGCAGGTGCGGCACCCAGCGCGGGACACGCTCCTTGTACACCCGATAGGCATCCCCGAAGCGTGCCTCCAGGCCCTTTTCCTCAATGGCGACGACGTACCAACACACTACCCCCGCCACGAGGCACAGGTAGAACAGCATTGCCACCGACTCGGCCAATACAGCCTCCCCCAACAGCACCGCTAAGACGCCGAGCATGATCGGGTTCCGGACAATCTGATACGGGCCAGCCAGGACAAATCTCTGCGGGGGGTCCCACGGGGCCGGCGTGCCCTCACCGCGAGTGATCAAGAGTGTGACCGACCAGATGCCGAGCCAGATGCCGAGACAGATGGGGACAAGACCGAGCCATCGGAGAGGACCGAGAAAGACCGGCCTCGGGTGCCAATCCCACTTCATGACGAGGAGGGGCAACAGAACGAGGATCGTGAGGGTGAGGAGCACCGCCAAGAGCAAGGTCCACCGGCGGGAGGGCAGACGCCCATCGACATTCACGGCTACCGGCTCTCCCCACTCCTCTCCTGGCGATCACTCACCGCTGGACCACGACGTTGGTGGTGGTCTTCACGACGGCGGGCAGGGCCTGGATCTTATCTACCGTATCCCACAGGGCCCCCAGCTCGTCCACCTCGACCATCACGATCACGTCGAACCGTCCGGTGACGACGTCGGCGCGCGTCACGCCGGGCAAGGCCATGATCGCCTCCGCCACTTTGAGATCCCGGGCCTTGTTTGCCTCGATAAAGATATATGCCCGCACCATGTTCGTTCCTCACCCCCGAGGCCTGGCCGGCTTGATCTTGCGCAGCTTCGGCACCACCTTCCAGATCTTCTGCCGGTCCCTCATCCGAAGACTTGGAGGCTTACGCCTCGCCCGCTCCTCGCGCGACATGGCCTCTATCCCTCAGGTCAGGATTCACAGAAGATGACGCCGCTCCACCGAAGCGGCCAGACCCGTTGTTGTGGACTGTTTACCCTACCACCCGGACGCCAAGCGGTCAACACCGCCCTCGTCAGCACCGGGACCCAGTCGGCGATGAAGACGTTACACTCCCGCGGCTCTTGGTGTGTCGATCCGAGCTGAAAACAAGTTTGCTGCCGTCCGGTCGCGTTCACGCCTCACCCCCAGGACCCAGATCAAGGTGATCGGGTGGCCGCTGCGGAAGGCGGTAGCGAATGAACGGATATCCGAGGCGACGGTGAACCTCGTCGCTGACCGCAATCCCCTTCTGCACGGCGAGCATGAAGGCCTCCGGGTCCTTCTTCGCAATGGCACCATCAATCGGCGTCAGGTATTCCCGCTCGAAGGCCTCGAGCTCAGCCGCGTATTTGGGCCGCGTGGTTGCACCAATCCGAAAGAGTCCCCGGAGTTCCTTGAGTTCATGGTGTCCGAGCTCCCAGTTCCCCCCCGTGCAGGCATAGTACATGAGGGAGTACCGATGGGCCACCTCCTCCATCAAACGGGCCATCCCCGGCTGAATGCTGGCCAGCTGATCGAGGGTCAGTTCTCCGTGCTTCGTCCGTCCCACTAGCTTCTCACTCATCTCCCCTCCTGCTGCTCAGCCCCCGCCCGACCGGTGCCCCTCGCTTATTCTTCCGCCCCCGACCGGCATGCATCACACGGGCAGAGTTGACGGAGGAAATCGAAGGAGTAAATCCCGGTGCTGTGCCCGTCACTCCATTTGAAGCTCAAAGCATATCGGCCAACGGGTGAGACCTGAAGGATCCGGATCTCCCCCCGGCGGACCACCGGACCGGCGAGAACCTGCAGCCCTCCCTGGGGACTCTTGGCGGTGCGACAGTCGGCACAGGGGCAGACCTTCCGCAGGTCGTCGAAGGGATAGTGGCTCTCATGGCCATCCCGCCAGCGGATGACGAGGAGGCGCCGGGCCTCTTCGAGACGACATTCCGCGGGATCCGTGTTGAACGGCACTCTGGCCCCTCCGCGAGAATCTCGCGCCATCGCCTTGCGCTGATCCACGCTCGAACAGGGAATTTCAACGTAGCACCAAATTACCTGCAGAGCAAGATACTGATCTCTCCCTTTGACAGGCACGAATGGACCATGGTAGCATGTTTGCTCAAAATGAACATGGCCCATGTGGAGGAGAGGAAGGGCACCGTGTACGAGGATATTCCCCATTACAACAAGAAGACCAGAAAGAAGAAACGGCCGCGCCTCATGGCGGTCGTCAACGACGCCTGCACCGGATGTGAGGCGTGCATCCCCTTCTGCCCGGTGGATTGCATCGATCATGAACCGCCCGCGGATTACGCTGGCGCGGTCATTCCCCCCGTCCGGATCCGTTGGCACGAGTGCATCGGCTGCCAGATCTGCGCCCGCGTCTGCGAGGGAATGGCCTGGGACGCCATCGACATGATCTCCATCGACCAGTTCGAGGCAGATTTCGGCATTCGGGTCGGAGACCAGCTACATCCCCCGGGGGAGGTTCCCCAGGAAGCAGTGGGCGCCGCGATCTCTGACTAGTGCCGTTCCAAATTATTGCCCCGAACACCGGCAAGGAAGCCAGCAATCCTGCTCCTGTCATCGGGCAACTCCGCATTTGGTGAGAAAAATTGGAACGGCACTAGACCTCTCGGATCATCGTCACCGCATCACCGCCCCTCGGTCCTCTGATTGTAGCGGATTGCGCGCTTCAACCAGAACTCCTCTCGCTCCGTTGGTCCCCTTCCCTCAGTGCCCCCACAAAAGAGACCAACAACCTGTCGCACGTTGATCAACACCCGATCCCGCATGCCCCACCCTGCGCTCTCATGGTTAGAACCGGGCCCACCGGTGGCTCGCCGCCCGGTGCCGAATACATTGGACCATTGCCTTCAGGCGCTTGACTTTCCCAAAGGGCTTGACGACTGGCCACCGGAGGGGTAGCGTAGGCTGGGATACTGACATCCCGTGATTGTGGAGGGATGATGGTGTCCGAGCCCTCTCCGCCACAGCCGGTCATCTCAGCGCTCGAGCCCTCGGCAGGGGTCGAAGGGGGAACCATCGTCATCGTCGGGGCCGGGTTTCTGAGCGGTAACAGACGGCCCCTGATCTTTGTCGGCGAAACCGAAGTCCGGCCGTCCATCGTCTCCGACACTCGCCTCGTGTTGCCCATCCCCTCCGATACCAGAACCGGCCCCGTTATCCTCGTGATCGATGCACAGCGCCTTAGCAGTCCCTTCACCATCGGAGAAAAGGTGGCTGCCGATCTTCACCCGGTGGCCAATCCGGTGGTGGACGCGGAGGGGGTCATCTACACCACCATCAGCGGCCGCCGTGGCCAGAAGATGGCATCCCCTCTGGTGCGCATCACTCCCGCCGGGGTCGTTGAGCCCCTGCCTGCGGCGCCTATTAATCCCACGGGGTTAGCGCTGCACCCCGATGGCTCGCTCCTCATCTCGAGCCGGTACGAGGGACGCGTCTATCGCATCCTTTCCACAGGGGACATGGACGTCATCGCGCAGGACTTGGGCATTGCGACGGGCCTCTGTCTCGACGAGGCCGGCGTCCTCTATATCGGGGACCGCACGGGAACAGTGTACCGCCTGCCGCCAGGGGGAAGGGTGGAAGCCTTTGCCTCACTTCCGCCCAGCGTCGCTGCCTTCCATTTAGCGCTCGGCCCCGATGGACACCTGTTCGCCACCGCCCCAACCCTCTCCAACGAGGACGTCATTTACCGGATCAACCGCTTTGGCGATGCAGAACCGTACTGGGGGCCCCTCGAAAGACCGCAAGGGCTGGCCTTCGATCGGCAGGGTCGTCTCTGGGTCGCGGCGGGGATTAGGGGACAGCGGGGGATCTACCGATTTGAGCGTCCGGAATCTCCCCGATTCACCGTGACGGGGGCGAATCTCGTCGGCCTCGCATTTACCTCCGACCAACGTCTGATCCTGGCCAGCACCTCGGCGATCTTCCGCCTTGCTCCGCCCGTGTGAGCACGGCGACGCTAGGCTGAGAGCCGCGGTCCGATCCCCTCCACTCGGAGAAGACGACGCTTCCACATGAGGCCCCAGGCGTAGCCACCGAGAGAACCTCCGGAGGCGACTACCCGATGGCAGGGGATGAGAAGCGGGATCGGGTTTCCCCCCACGGCTTGCCCCACCGCCCGCAGAGCGCGTGGCATCCCCACCGCCCGCGCCACCTCCTGGTAGGTCCGGGTCGCCCCGTACGGGATCTCCTGAAGGACTGTCCAGACCCTTCGCTGAAAGGGGGTGGCTGCCGTGAGATCAAGGGGATAGTCGAACGAGATCGCCCTCCCCTGGAAATATCTATCCAAATCGTGAGCCAACCTTTGGTACCGCTCTCCCCTGACCAGACGGGAGCTGATCTGGCTCCGCAAGGACTCAAGGGCCTTCTTGCGGCCCTGCACGGGAAGGGTCAGGGCCCGGATTCCCCGGCCCGTGTAAGCCACGCCCACCCAGCCGCGAGTGATCTTGATGACTCGGTACTCCGCACTCGCCTGCCGTATCATCATCCCTCCAGCAGGGCCACCAGCTCGATCTCGACGAGGGCTCCCAGGGGAAGCTGGGCAACCCCGACGGTAGAGCGGGCGGGGCTCTGCCCTTCGAAATAGGTGGCATACACCTGATTCATGACCTGGAAGTGGCTGAGATCGGTGAGGTAGACGGTCGTCTTGACCGCCTGCTTGAAGGAGCTTCCTGCAGCCTCAACGACGGCCTTGAGATTTTCCAGCACCCGTCGCGTCTGGGCCTCGATTCCCCCCTCCACGAGTTTCCCCGTGGCCGGGTCCAAGCCGATCTGTCCCGCCGTGAAGAGAAACCCGTGCGCCTTGACCCCCTGCACGTAGGGCCCCACCGCCTTGGGGGCCTTCTCTGTCGTCACCACCCCTCGCCCCATTGAGTCCTCCTGCCGTACGCAAGTTCACTCGCGCCAACTCCCGCCACGCCCACGGCTCACGTGAACGGACAATGCTCTCGGTTCCGGAGCGTCACTCTACCACACGTCTTCAGACGGGACAACGAGACCGTCGAGTATGCGCGGCGCGGCTGGGCATCACTGGGATTTCAGGTGCTACTCGGTGAGGGCCTGGATAAAATCGTGCACGGCGGCTGCCGCGTGGGATGGCAGCCCCCCCGCTCTTCGGATCTCTTCAATACTCGCCTGCTGCATGGCCTTGAGGGAACCAAAGTGCCCCAGGAGGGCCTGACGCCGTTTCTCGCCCACCCCGGGGATCTCCTCAAGGATCGAAACGAGCCCCTGCTTCGCCCGAAGTTTCTTATGGTACGTAATGGCGAAACGATGGGCCTCGTCGCGAAGGTGCTGAAGCACGTGCCTCGCCCGCGATGCTTCGGGGAGCCTCATCGGCGCG
>JAHFDE010000143.1 GCA_023249165.1 Candidatus Methylomirabilota bacterium
CCCTCTGTACTTCTCTGCATCAATCTTCTCCGACGACCCGGACCTCGAGCTCGAGCTCCACCTGCATCTTTTCCCTCACCTGGCGTTGCATCAGATCAATGAGGGCCAGGATATCCGTCGCCGTCGCCCCCCCTAGGTTGATGATGAAGTTTCCGTGCTTCGGCGAGATGCAGGCACCCCCGACCCGCACACCCTTGAGCCCCACCTTCTCCACGAGGCGGCCTGCATACTCCCCAGGTGGATTCTTGAATACGGAGCCTGCCGATCGCCACTCCACCGGCTGTCCCCGATTTCGCTGGACGAGGTTCGCTGAGATCCGACGCCGAATCTCACCGGTGTCGCCCTGCTCCAGATCGAAGGCCGCCTCGAGGATGACGCATCCCTCCGGCAGTGAGGAGCGTCGGTACGAAAACTCCATCCGGTCCCGCGAGAAGACGTGCTCATCCCCCTCGCTTGTCAGCAGCCGCACTGCCACCAGGTGATCGGCGATAGATCCCCCAAAGGCGCCGGCGTTTCCCCGGACTGCGCCCCCGACGGTCCCGGGGACCCCGGCCAAGCACTCCACCCCGCTGAGGGCGAGCTTGGAACAGAAGGCCACCAGTCGGCTCAGACGGACTCCAGCGCCGGCCCAGACTCGGTTCCCCTCCACGTTCAGTTGAGTAAAGACCCCCTCGAGATGAAGGACCACCCCTCGAAAGCCCCCATCGCGGACCAACAGGTTGCTCCCGCCTCCCAAGACGAGATAGGGAACCCCTTCCTCTCGGCAGAGCCGCAGGGCAGCCCGGACGTCCGCCGCACCTTCGGGAAAGACCATGATGTCTGCAGGCCCCCCAATGCCGAAGGAGGTATATTTGTCGAGCGGCTCTCCGTACACGACGCGCCCCCTAATTTGGCTCTCCAACCTTTCCCTTATGCTTGGCGTGAGCATGTAGTCCGCCTGTCCATTCGGAGTGCTGGGTATTAGGTATTGGGTGTTAGGTGTTCGGCTACCCCAATACCCAAAACCTGACACCTAAAACCCCGCGCCGGCAGTGAGGCGGCGCACAATCTCCTCCCCCACCTGCCAGATGTCTCCGGCCCCCAAGGTGATCACCATATCTCCAGAGCGGAGCATCGGGATCAACACGTCCGGGATCGCCTCCTTCTCCGGGATAAACGTGGCACTGCGATGTCCATGCTCCAACGCCCCCTCGACGATCTGCCTCCCGCTGACGCCGGGGATGACCGGCTCACCGGCCCCGTACACCTCGGTCACCACGAGCACGTCGGCCTGGTAAAAGGCGGTGAAGAACTCTCCGAGCAGATGCTTGGTTCTGGTGTACCGGTGGGGCTGAAAGACCACGACCACCCGCCGCCCAAAGCCATCCTTAGCCGCATCGAGGGTCGCGCGGATCTCGGCCGGGTGGTGGCCGTAATCATCCACCACCAACATTCCGCCAACCTCGCCCTTCACCTGGAAGCGGCGCTCGACGCCGGCGAACTGCTCCAGCGCTTCCCGGATGACCTCCGGCCCGATGTTCAGGTCGAGACCGACCGCGACGGCGGCTAACGCGTTGCTCACATTATGGATTCCCGGCACGCGCAGCCGGAACTTCCCCAACTCCTCCTGGCGCGCCACGACGACGAACTCCGATCCCATGCCCTCCAGGTGGATCTCCCTAGCAGTGATGTCCGCCTGGGTCCTGAGCCCGTACGTGATGAACCGCTTCTCCACCGAGGGGAGGAGGGCCTGAATGTTCTCCTGATCGAGACACAGGATGGCGGACCCGTAGAAGGGGACCTTATTGATGAACTGCAGGAAGGTTTCCAGAATATGCGGCAGGTCGCGGTAGTAGTCGAGATGCTCGGCGTCGATGGTCGTCACCACCGCGATGGTCGGTGAGAGCTTCAGGAAGGATCCATCACTCTCATCCGCCTCCGCCACCAGGAAGTCTCCCCGGCCGAGCTTCGCATTGGTGCCGAGACCTCTCAGGCGGCCGCCGATCACGATGGTGGGATCGAGCCCCCCTTCCGCAAGGACCGTCGCCAGCATGGAGGTCGTCGTGGTCTTGCCGTGGGTCCCGGCCACCGCCACGCCGTACTTGAGACGCATCAGCTCCGCCAGCATCTCCGCCCGCGGGATCACCGGAATCAGGTGCTGGCGGGCGGCGGTGACCTCTGGATTATCCAGGGCCACCGCCGAAGAGCGAACCACCACATCGGCGCCCTGCACGTTCCCCGGCGCATGCCCGATGAACACCCGGACCCCCAGGCTCTCGAGACGCCGAGTCACGTCTGACGCCTTCAGATCGGATCCGGTGACGAGATACTCCATGTTGTGAAGCACCTCTGCAATCCCGCTCATCCCGGCGCCGCCGATTCCAACGAAATGGATGTGCCGGTACCGCTTCACCATCGGTCACTCCCCCGTCCGGGGACCCCACCGCTGCTCCGCGATGTGTCTCGCCGTCCGCTCGCCGCCCCGCTCCCCCGCCAGTTGACAGACCAGATCGGCCAGATGGGAGGCCGCATCAGGCCGCCCCAGACTGTGTGCCGCCTGGCCCATCGCGGTGAGCGTCCCGGGGTCGTCGAGCAACTCATACAGCTCCACTGCGAGCCGATGACCGGTGAGATCCCGGTCGAGGATCATCCGTCCCCCGCCGATCCTCACCACCTCCTCCGCGTTTTCCCGCTGATGATCATTGGCGGCGAAGGGATAGGGGATGAGGAGAGCCGGCTTTCCGAGCGCGGTGAGCTCCGCGATCGTGGTTGCCCCGGCCCGGCACACCACCAGGTCCGCCGCCGCGTAGGCCGAGGCCATGTCCTGGACAAAGGAGAGGACCCGCGCCTCGCCCTTCCAGACTTGGTAGGCCTCCTCCACTTCGCCCCGGTCCCGCTCCCCCGTCGCATGGATGATCTGGATCCGATCCCGTAATCGACGCAGATGCGGAACGGCCTCGACTACGGCCCGATTGATCCGGTACGCACCCTGACTTCCGCCGAAGATCAGCACGGTCTTCCTGGTGGGGTCCAACTGGAAGGCGTCGAGCCCCTTGCGCCGGTCCCCCTCCAGGATCTCCCGGCGGATCGGATTCCCCGTTACCACCACCTCGCGTCCGAATAACGGACCGGTCGCCTCCAGGCTCACCGCGACCACGTCTGCGACCCGCGCGAGGACCCTGTTGGTCAGTCCCGGGGAGCGATTCTGTTCGTGGATGAGGAGGGGGATCCGTCTGAGGACCGCCGCCATACCGACCGGCCCGGCCGCATAGCCGCCCATCCCGACCACGGCGCGAGGTCGATGACGCCCGAGGAGCCGCAGGGCATGGATCAGGGCCTGAGGCAGGAGGACCAGCGATCTGGCCTGCGCCCCGACCCTCACCCCCTGGAGTCCCTCGACACGGATCGTCTCCAGGGTAAACCCCTCTGCCGGGAAGGCGGCCGCCTCCAGGCCTCGGGCCGTTCCAACCATCAGGGCCTCGACATCCCTGGCCCGGAGCTCGCGGGCCAGCGCGAGCGCCGGAAAGACATGGCCCCCGGTTCCGCCGCCCGCCAGCACCACCTTCATGGCGTTCCTCCTCGCAGACGGAAATAGCCTGAATAAGCCGGAGAACGACGGGAGATATTCAACAGGATGCCCACCCCGAAGAGGGTCATCACTAACGAGGTGCCGCCGAAGCTCAGAAAGGGAAGAGGAAGACCGGTGGTCGGTAGGAGGCCGACGACCATCCCCACATTCACCACCGCCTGCGTCACGATGAGGCAGGTGATCCCCAGGGCCAGATAGCACCCGAAGGGATCAGAGGTGTGGAGCGCGATCCGGATTCCCCGCCACAGGAAAAAGGCAAAGAGGCCCAGGACCCCTATGGCGCCGGCAAAGCCCAACTCTTCGCCGACGATGGCGAAGATAAAGTCGGTATGAGGCTCGGGCAGATAGAAGAGCTTTTGCATCCCATCGCCGAGCCCGGTCCCGAGCGAGCCTCCCCGCCCCAGGGCCAGCTGGGACTGGGTCAACTGGTAGAGAAACCGCGGAGAGACCTGAGAGGGATCCACCATCGCCAGGACCCTTGCCCGGACATGGGGGACCTGCAGCAGGAGCAGACCGCCCAGGGGCAGAAAACCCAGGCCGGTGAGCGCTAGGTGCGAGACCTTGGCCCGCGCGGCAAAGAGGAGGACCCCCACCGTGGTGAGGATGACCAGGGCGGTCCCGTAGTTGGGTTGAAGCGCAATGAGGAGCGCGACGACCATGGCGAGGATCAGGGGAGGCAGGAACCCGTCCGTGAACTCTCGCACCCGCTCTCCTTTTCGTGCCAGGAGCCGGCTGATATACAGGAGAAGGCCAAACTTGGCGAGCTCCGCCGGTTGAAATGACAGGCTGGAAAACCGGAGCCACCGTCGGGCGCCGTTCACCCGTGTCCCCACCGCCGGGATCAGGACGATGATCAACAAGAGGACCGAGATCACGTAGAGCAGGGGGGCCCACCGCTGAAGCTGGCGGTAGTCCTGTCCCAGCACCCAGATGAGGGCCGTGAGTCCGACCACGGCCCAGACGACCTGCCGCTTCAGAAAGAAGGAGGGATCCCCGAATTGCTCCTGGGCCCGAATGGCGCTGGCACTGTAGACCATGAGAATCCCCAGACCCACCAGGATCAGGGTGATGGTAAAGAGAACCTTATCGTACTCCCCCCGCATCCTCGCTCGACCCCCGATCGGTCAGCCGCCGCACCGCCGCCTTGAAGATCCGTCCTCGCTCTTCGAAGTCCTGGAACATGTCGAAGCTGGCACAGGCCGGAGAGAGGAGAACCACATCCCCAGGAGCCGCATCCCCGGCTGCAGCCTCGACCGCCTCGTCGAGGCTCGCGACCGCCGTGGTGGGACAGGCGCCGGAGAGCACCGCCGTGAGCTTCTCCCGCGCCCGGCCGATGAGAATGGCCGCCTTGACTCGCTCCTTGACGAGGGGGATCAGGGGCCTGAAGTCAGCCCCCTTGTCCAGCCCACCCGCGATCAGGATCACCGTTCCCACCGGAAACCCCTCGAGGGATTTCACGGTGGCCCCCACGTTGGTCCCCTTGGAGTCGTTGAAGTACCGGACCCCGGCGATCTCCGCCACCAGCTCGAGACGGTGCTCGAGCCCGGGAAAACTCGCGAGGGCCTCGCGCATGGAGTGCGAGGGAACCCCCACGCATCCGGAGGCGGCGATGGCCGCCAGGGCGTTCTCGGTGTTGTGGGACCCCTGAATCTCGAGGGTGTCCCGCCGGCAGACGG
>JAHFDE010000144.1 GCA_023249165.1 Candidatus Methylomirabilota bacterium
TCTGCTTCAAGGGGACGTAGCCCTCGATCACCTCCACGATGTTCGAGGTCCTGAGCACCTGATCAATCACTTCCTCGGGGATAAACGCCATAGGGGACCTCGACGGCCTCTCCCGCACCTAGTGCTTCGGTTCGCAAATACGATTACGTATTCTGCCGAATTACATCAGAGGCACTGCTCACTCAGCACTAGTCCTGAGGGCTTCGACTGAGCGGTTCGACCGCCCTGAGCTGCTCACCGCCGAAGGGCTCAGCCGAAGTCTAAATAAGTTCGTCACCGAACTTATGAATCGAAGGACTAGCCGGGCAGAGGTTCCTCCTCATCGATCCTGGAGCACCGCGATGGTCGCGCCGCTCCCCCCTTGATTCACTTCGGCGAGGTGAAAGGCCTCCACCAGGGGATGGCTCGCCAGATAGGTATGTACCGCTTTCCGGAGAATCCCCGTCCCCTTGCCATGAATCACCCGAACCTGCCGTACCCCCTCGACAAAGGCCCCATCCAGATACTTCTCCAGGCGCCGGGTGGCCTCCTCGACGGTACAACCGACCAGGTTGATCTCCGGGGAGACAGACTGGGTCTTTTCGACGAAGAGCGGCACCTCTCCCCGAGGCGGTGGAGGAGAGCTGAGCACGCTGAGGGCTGAGACCGGCAGATGTACCCTGCCGATTTTCAGCTCAACCTCTACGGTCCCCTGGCCAGAGACTTCGGTCAGGACCCGCCCGTGCTGCTCGTGGCCGGCCACGCTCACCCATTGCCCGGGCCGAATCTCGCCGCCCACCCGAGGTCCGTTGGCCGGCGGTGCTTCGTTCGCCTCGACCTTCCCCCTCAAGGCCTCAAGCCCCTGATAAAAGGCCCGGACCTCCGGGGGCCGAGCCCCCTGCTCGCGGAGTGCTCGAATCAGCCCCTCCCCCTGCTGCCGGAGTTCGGCGAGGAGCTGCCGCGCCTCCTCCCGCGCCCGGTGCCTCAGGGTGCTCATTCCCTCGCGAAGCCGCACCACAAGCTCCTCCGCTTCTCGCGTGAGGATCGAGGTCCGCTGGACCTCTTCCTGAAGCCGCGCCCTGAGTTCGTCCACCTGCCGTCGGTCCACCTCGAGGGCCTCGATGAGGGAGTGCGCCTTGTGGTGCCCCTCGGGGAGGGCCTCGCGTGCCTGTTCCAAGATCGGCCCCGGCAGACCGAGGCGTCCAGCAATCTCCAGCCCGTAGCTCTGGCCCGGAAGACCCAGCCGGATGGAGTACCGTGGCATCAGACGCTCTCGATCGAACTCGACACTGGCAATCTCCACGCCGGGGGTGAGGGCGGCATACGCCTTCACCGCCTCCAGATGGGTCGTGGCGATTACCGAAGCCCCTCGCTGTCGGAGGGCCTCGAGAATGGCGATACCGAGGGCGGCCCCCTCCGAGGGATCGGTCCCGGCCCCGAGCTCATCGAGGAGGATCAGGGTCGCGGGGCCGGCCCGTGCCAGGATCTTGACGATCTGGCTCATGTGGGAGGAGAAAGTGCTCAGGCTTTCTGCAATACTCTGCTCATCCCCGATGTCGGCGAAGACCGCGCGGTAACACGGCACCTGGCTGTCTGGAGAGGCCGGGATCGGGAGACCCGACAAGGTCATGAGGGTGAGCAGCCCAGCGGTCTTGAGTGCGACCGTCTTTCCCCCCGTATTCGGTCCGGAAATGACGACCACGGCGAAGGCACCGCCCACTTCGAGGTCAATGGGGACCGCACCCCCCGCTGCCTCAGTGCCGTCCTCATCGGGCACCTGTTCGGGGGCAGGACTGAGCACCAGGAAGGGATGGCGGGCCTGACGCAGGATCAGGCGAGGTTCTTCAGTCACGCGAGGGATTCCAGCCCGCAGGCGTACCGCCAGACGCCCCTTGGCGATCAGAAGATCCAGATCGCCCACACGCTCCAGCACTGCCCCGATACGCTCTGCGTTCCGCCCGACCTCACCCGTCAGGGACCGGAGGACCTTGCTCACCTCCTCTTCTTCCCGGCGGAGGAGCATCCGGAGACGGTTGTTCATCTCCACCACCGGGGTCGGCTCCAGAAAAATCGTGAGCCCGCTCCCCGACTGATCCTGGACGATCCCCCGGATCCGGCCCTTCGCAGAGGCCTTCACCGGGATCACGTATCGATCGTTGCGCACCGTGATGATGGGTTCGGCCAGGGCCGGCTGGGTGGTCGGGGAGGCAAGCATGCGCTCGAGCTTCGCCACAATGGCCTCCCGCAGGGCGCGAAGCTCTCGCCGAACCCGGTGAAGTCCCGGACTGGCCGCGTCCGAAACCTCCCCCTCTGGCGTAATCGCCTCTGCGATCACGGTGCAGAGGGCCTCGGGGGGAACGAGACCGCTCGCCCGCTTCCAGAGGAGCGGCGCCGTTTCCCTCTCTCGATGGAAAAAAGCCCTGAGAAGACGGGCCGCCTGGAGCGTCTCGTAGATCTGCCAGAGGGAGCGCGGATCGAGCGAGGCCCCCTCGACCCTTGCCTGGATCAGATGAGGGCGGATATCGGCCACCCCGGCGAAAGAAGGCTCCTCGCCCCGCTCGAGGAGCGCCTGTGCCTCCGCCGCTTCGGTCAGCGCCTCCCGCACATGCTTCACATCCTGAAGCGGCCCAAGGCAACCCGCGCGTTCCTTGCCGAGGGGAGTGACCGCCCCCTCCTGGAGAGCATCGAGGATGCCGGCAAACTCTAACCCGCTGCGGGAGCGTTCATCCATCTCACCACACGCTCGGAAAAAATCGAGGGACCCCGTGCTGGGTCCCTCGATCTCCGTGATGCCTGCCGCCCCGTCCTGGATGCCTCATCCTTCCCCCGAAAGCTCCTGCCGCACCAGTTGGCTGACCACCTTTCCGTCAGCGCGCCCGGCCAGCTGAGCCATCAGGTGGCTCATCACCTTTCCCATCTCCTTGACCGATCTGGCTCCCGTCGCGGCAATGGCCTCCCGCACCTTGGTCGACAGCTCTTCGGGAGAGATCGCCTGAGGCAGGAATTTTTCGAGGATCTGCAGCTCCGCCTCTTCCTTGCGGGCGAGATCCTCCCGCTTTCCTTGACGGAACTGCTGGATCGCTTCGCGCCGCTGGTTACATTCCTTGACGATGACCTGTAGGATTTCGGGCTCGCCGAGCTGCCCCCGTCTTTCCACCTCGCGGTTCTTGACGGCGGTGAGCAGCAAGCGAAGGGTCGAGGCCTCCACCTTCCGACCGGCCTTCAAGGCTGCCTGAAGTTCCCGGTGGAGGCGGTCCGTGAAGTCCATCCTACCCCTGCATTATGCGCATCTTCTTGAGCATCTTTTTCCGAGCGGCGAGAGCCTTCTTCTTCCGACGGACGCTGGGCTTTTCATAATGCTGCCGCTTCCGCATCTCGGAAAGCACCCCAGCCTTCTCCACCTGCTTCTTGAAACGCCGGAGCGCGCTTTCGAAGCTCTCGTCTTCCCGGACGAGTACGGTCGTCACCGCTTACACCCCCTCACCGGTCTATTTCATGAGACCTTTTCTTGGAAAGCAAAATCATCTAAAATTTCAATCTAAATCATGCTTGCTTTCCTGTCAATTTCTTTTTCGGCGCCCCCCCACGCCTCTTTGTGTCTTCTCCCCTCCTTTTCCCCACCCGTGCCTGGAACTCCCCCCACAGCTGATCCAGCGTGATGCCGTATGCCCCGAGAAGGACCAGCGTGTGAAACCAGAGGTCAACCACCTCATGGACGATCGCCTGGCGCCGGCGCCCCTTGACACTCAAGAGGACCTCGGAGGCTTCCTCGGCGATCTTTTTGAGGATCTGCTCCTCCCCTTGCTGGAAGAGAGAGGCCACGTACGAACCCGGCGGCCGCCGCTTCTTGCGCTCGAGAATGGTCCGGTAGACCGCGTCGAGGATATGAGAGGAGGGCCCGTAGACCGCCTTGGGCCGAAAGACCTGCTCCGTGACCGGGGCGGAGGAGCTGAGGTCCCTCTTCACGCGCCGGAAGAAACACGACCGATAGCCGAGATGACACGCGGCCGTCTGCTGGTTCACCTGGAGGAGGAGGGCATCGCCGTCGCAGTCGAGGCGGATCTCTCCGACCCGCTGCACATGCCCCGACTCCTCCCCCTTCTTCCAGAGCCGACCCCGCGACCGGCTGTAGTAGTGCGCGAAGCCGGTCTCGACGGTCTGTCGGAGGGCCTCCCGGTTCATATAGGCCATCATCAACACCTGGCCGGTCCTGGCATCCTGGGCGATGGCCGGGATCAGGCCATCCTTGTTAAACTTCAGCTTGCCAGGCCTTTTCGCCACAACAGCCTCTATTTGGTTCACAGTTCACGGTTCGATGACCCGAACTAACAAGAAGAAGAGCGCCTGAAGGCCCCGAGCGACATTGCCGGGAGCGGCGAGGCTCCCCGATCCGCTCCTCTTCTCCGGCGAGGGGGAAGGTCGACCGCGGAGGCCGGCGAAACCCGCGCCTCCGTCGAATGGGGTTCGATCGCGAGACGTATACGCTAAACCAGAGCCGTACCTTGCGCCGCACCACCGTCCGATAACTTCGTGGGTGTCCATCGCGATGTGCGAGACCCCCGGACGCGCAACACGCTCAAGCTGTTTCGCCAACGACGCGGAGGCCTTTCCCCGAGTCGTGCTCGCCTTCCTTGCACGGATCGTGAACACGGAGGGACCCAGGCCGTAAGCCGCCGAACAGGGTCGCCGCGAGAGGCCCGGAGCGAGGGGCCGAAGGCGCTGCTCCAATACATTCTCACAATCGAATGGGGATCCCACGCCCCTGCAGGTACGCCTTGGCCTCACCGACCGAGATCTCCCGGAAGTGGAAGATAGAGGCGGCAAGGACCGCATCGGCCCCCCCCTCGACAAGGGCCTCGTACAGATGCTGCATCGTCCCGGCCCCCCCAGAGGCGATCACGGGTACACCGACGCGCCTGGCGACCGCGCGCGTCAGTTCCAGATCGTACCCGTCGCGGGTTCCATCCCGGTCCATGCTGGTCAGGAGAATCTCCCCCGATCCCGACCCCACTCCCCGTTCTGCCCAGGCCACCACATCCAAACCTGTGGGTGTGCGACCGCCGTGGATGTACACCTCCCAGGACAGTTCAGAGTTCATGGCGGATGGTTCATGGTTCGGTCCTTCTCTGAACCCTGAACCCTGAACCCTGAACGGCCTCCGTTTAGCGTCGATGGCGAGGACGATGCACTGACTTCCGAATCGCTCCGCGGCCTCTCGGATGAGGCTGGGATT
>JAHFDE010000020.1 GCA_023249165.1 Candidatus Methylomirabilota bacterium
ATCCGCTGCGCCAGATCTCCCCGCCCGGAGGTGATCGTCTATCCCCCCGCGAGACTCCTCGTGGTGCTGAACGCCCTCTCCCCGACGCTGGCGGACTGGGTCATAGGCATGGTGACCTCCCGCAAGGCCTGAGGGAGCGGGGGACGACAGCAGTGAGGACGCCCCCCATCATCCACCTGGAACAGGTCACCAAGAGCTATGACACGGGACCGCAGCCGATCCTGGCACTCCCGGGGGGTGAGCCTGGAGATCCGTCGGGGAGAGTTTGTAGCCGCGGTGAAGGACGAGTAGCGCAGATCGCCAACGATGGTTGCGTTGCCTTCACTGCTCGGGTGGCTACTCGGGCTTCGGCGGATTGACCTTTCGCTGATATTCGCGATAGAGGAAATCAGTTTGGAGGGGGGTCAGGTTGAACTGTCGAGACGCCTGGTCAATCAGGAGACCGACCTTGGCCCGGGGGTTATCCTGAAGCTCGGCATTGATCCATTTGATGGCTTCTTTCAGTCCCTGCTCCATGAAGTCGCCCCCGGCGATATCGTTCATGGTTCATGGTTCTTAGTTCATGGCTCAAAAAGGGGAATGCGGCTTTTCCCCTGAACCATGAACTCCGAACCCTGAACCGCGGGGTCCGGTCATCGGACCCCGCTAGTGCCCTTCCCCGAGGCCCATGATGATGTAGGTCCGGCTTTTCTCCTCCTTCTTCAGCTCGACGATCCTGTGTTTGGCGGCGTCCTCAAGGAGCTTGGAGAAGGTGCTGTACCCGTAGTATGACTCATTGAAGGCAGGACGCTTGCGCATCATGGTCTGCTTGATCATCGAGGCCCAGAGGACGTCCTTATTCTCGCGCATGAGGGCCAGGATGGAATCGACCAGGAGTTCGAAGACCTCCGCTTTCTTTTCAGGCAGACTCTCCATGCGCGGCTTCTTGATCCCCCGAACCAGGTCCTCATAGTAGATGAACTCATCGCAGTTCGCCACCAGCAGCTCGGAGGAGGAGTTCTTGACCCCAACCCCAATGACAAACTTGTTGTTCTCCCGGAGCTTGGAGACCAGGGGGGAGAAGTCGCTGTCCCCCGAGGCGATCACGAAGGTGTCGATGTGCTCCTTGGAGTACGACAGGTCCATGGCATCAACGACCATGCGAATATCCGCAGAATTCTTGCCACTGTACGATCGCCGCGGGATCTCGATAAGTTCGATGGCGGCCTCGTGGAAACCCCGCTTGTACTCGGTATATTTCTCCCAGTCGGCGTACGCCCGCTTCACCATGATCTTGCCCTTCTCCACCAGTCGTTCGAGGACCAGGCCAACCTCAAACGTTTTATACTTGGCCTCGCGGGCGCCCAAGGCGATATTCTCAAAATCAATGAAGAGGGCCAGTTTGCGTTCGTCGTTCATCTGCCTCCCCTACGCAAGAAGAAAGCCCCGTCGGCTCGTCACCGCTCGGGGCCTCAGTCATTCTCACCCTGCGACAATCTCCATCACCAATAAACCTAGCATACGACTAAAGGACACGTCAAGTCGTCTGGCGCGGCCGGATCTACCACACGGCGAGGATTCTGCTGGGGCCTCCCGAGGCCCCCTGTACGCGCGGCACACCAACAAAGAGAGTCGCACCCTTGGGCGGGATCCGACCCAGATTCGCCAGGTTTTCGATCCCCCACCGGTTGGCGGGCAAGACTGCAAAATGCGCGCCGAAGTCTGTGGATGGGCCGTAATCGAGACTGAGGGTGTCCACGCCGACCCCGCCAGTGGCGCGTTCTCTCACCAGGAATTCGGCCGCCTCCCGGCTGAAGCCGGGGAAGTGCATGATCCCCTGATTGTCCATGTTTCGGTAGGCTGCCTGATCGCCCGCTCGACGCTCCCATCCGCTCCACATCAGCACCGCCGCCCCACGGGGAACCCGTCCATGTTTCTTTTCCCACGCCCTGATATCCTCCATCCGCACCTCGGCATCCGGGTCCCGCCGCACCCGGCCCCGGATGTCGATGACAACTGCGGGGACCACCAGGCTTTCCTGGGGGATCTCGGCGGCCGACCAGCCCTGCGCGCTGAAATGAAGGGGGGCATCCACATGGGTCCCACTGTGCTCATGGACGTGCCAGGCATTGGCAAAGAAACCGTCGCGCGCATAGTTGTGGGTGTTGCGCACCTCGAGGGACGGGTATCCCGGCCAGCTCGGAAATTCCGGGCTGAGGGTCTGAGTCATATCAACCACATGCGAGACCTTCAGGGGCCTCTCCCTGCGAGTGGCAGCCGACCCACCAGCGACGGCCGCGAGGCCCATCGCCATCCAGCTCAACGGCTCGGGCGAAAGGCGCAGAGACCGGAACATCTCCAACGTGGCTGGCAGACACATGGCATCCCTCCCACTCCAGAATCTCGCTCACCTGTCCCGCTCCAGGCTATCCGTCCCTTCGCAACAAAGTCAAGCGTCGTGAGAGAAGAGAAAAGCGGCACGTTTGGCCCCTCCCTCCTGGCCTCCCGCGGCGACCCTGATCGGCGGCTTACGGCCTGGGTCCCTCCGTGTTCACGATCCATTGCAAGCAAGTACCGCACGGATCGCGCCTCGGTTTCCCATGCCGCCGCCCGCCGAGGGGCCCCGCCGCTCCCGGCAAGGTCGCTCGGAGCCTACACGTGCCGCTCAGCGGGAAGCCAAGGGAGGGACGGATTCGCGAGGAAAGGTGGAATCTGCAGCACCCCGGACGATCGGACTCGCCCAACGGGTGGCGGAGGCCGGGACCCCATCCGCCCACAGGAGAATTTCGCCACCGCTTTTCCCCCCTGATGGGATGGTGCGTGAAGTCTCCGAGGACGGATGGGGTGGCCGACGACAGGACCCGTTGGCCGATCAGGGTCGCCGCGGAAGGCCTGGAGCGAGGAGCCGAAGGTGCCCCTGGCCGCCAGGAAGCTAGAAGGCTGGTAAGCGAGGACACGAATGACCCTTGGGCCTTCCAGCATCCCAGCGTCCCAGCCTCCTAGCTTTCTCGCGGTCTCAATTGCGTTGCTGACTGCCGACAGCTGACCGCCGACTGCCTAGAACGTGAGGCGCACCCGGTATGAGATCTTGACCCCGCTCTCCTTGGGGATGTTCACGGGGAAGGCGAGGGTGTGGGCCTCCACCTTCTCGTACGCGTGACTCGAATGGAGCACTTGCCAGTCCCCGGGGATCGGCTCAACCACCCGCACCTCCACCGCCTCGTCTTTGTGGTTCCGCAGCGAGATCTCCCACTCGACCTCATACACCTGGGGGGCGATCTTGCGCCAATCCTTCTGGATGCGTTGGCCCACGACATCAAAGGCCTCGCCCATCTTGATCTTCACCTTCTCATCTTTGGGCGTGTGGTCGATCCGGTCCTCGCCGATGAATTGCGCAGCGCCGGAGCGGTCCGCCTTATAGACCCGGACCACCCCCTTGGGCAGCGGGATCCCCAGACGGTTCTCCTTCTTGTTGGCGACCTCCAAATAGACGCCGACCTTCTGGTTCGAGATCGGCTCCCCGTACCGATTCCGGTAGTAGTGCTGCGCCCCGTAGTAGATCAGCTCCTTCCGAATGGGGATCTCGGAGGCGCTGAGGAGGCTGATCTGCTTCGACTGGTTCTGCTTGACGGTCGTCTTGCCGTCGAGGGAGTAGAGGTGATACTCGAAGAACCCCTCCTCCTGAAATGCTGGCTTCGGGGCTTCGGCCCTTGCGGCCATCTTTCCCATGGCATCAGCCATCTCGCGCTCGCCCACGGCCTGGTGGATATCGCCCGCAACCAGCTTCAGCGCGGCGTCCTTGTAGGTCGCCCCGCTGCGATTATCGATGGTCACCCACCCGCCCAGGTCGCCCCGATTGTCCTCGGCGTTCAGCGTGAGGACGTAGTCGGCGCGCCAGGTGATGCCGCCGGTGAGATACGTCGCCTCAATCATCTGGGATCGCGGGGTCGAGTTTTCCAGGCGCCAGATCAAGGTCGGCCTGGCGATGAGATTGTCTGGGATCGAGGGGAGGATCGGCCGGCCCGGATGACCGAGATGGATGGCCCCGTCGATCTGATAGATGGGGCCGCCGTTCACGCTCAAGAGGAGAGCCTCGACCTGCTGCTCCACCCCTGTGTACTGGTTCTTCTCCCACAACTTGATCCTCTTCCCGACGTACTTCTCGAGCAGCTTCTGGGGATTGAGGAGGTCATACTCGTAGTTCTGTTCGAGAATCCGCAGCCCCTTGGGATCGGTCAAGGACTTGAGGTGAACCGTGGTCGGGTTGATTTGCGCCGCCACATCCATGAACTGAAGATCGTGGATCCCCGGGGCCAGTTGGATCTTTCGAATATCCTTCACCAGGCCCAGGTTGCCGTTATAGATCGTCACCGCGACGGCCTGTTGATGCTCCTCCGTTGCAGGCGCCGTGTCCTTGCCGGCCCCGGCCTCGATTGTGCCACCTACGGCCGCCAGGGAGAGGAGCAACGTCCCGAAAACGCCCGCGTGCAGATACGGTCGCATGGAAACCTCCTTGTGAAAGGGTGTCAATTGCCGACACCCCTTTGGACAAGGAGGCGCGCAAAAAGTTCCCGGGGAGGGATCTCTACGGGGTCAGGCGCAGCGAGAGGGTCACCGTGCCCTCGGGAGAGGCTGCCGGGGGAGACTCCGTGGGTGGGGACACGGCATAACCCGAATCCTTGAGAGCAGTCAGAAAGTGCGAGTAGGCCTTGGCAGGGATCATGAGAATGAGGTGACGTTCCTCCTTCACTTCAACTTTCCCCTCGAGCGCGCTGACAATCTCTGTGATCCGCGCGATTGCACGAGCGGGATCGGAGGTCTCAAGCATCACATCCTGCACAGGAGCCGGAATCGTGGCTCCCGCCGGAGCCTCTTTGCGCAGTACCCGGGCGCCGATGTCTCGTTCCCGGAGCGCCTCGCGCTCCTCTGCGGGCTTGGCCGAAGCGGCCGACTCCGGGGCCGACTTCCGCAGGGCGCGGGCGGCGGCATCCTCTTGCTCTGGCACCTTTCGCTCCTTCTGGGGCTCTCTCTGCCCGGAGGACTTCTGAGCGGCTTCCTGGCGTGCGGCCAGATCGAGCCGATCGGCTCTCCCTGCCGCCGTCGAAGGGACCGCCTCACCCCGAGGGACCGATTCAGTCGCAACAGGAGGCTGCGGTGCCTGTGAGAATTCCGGAGCGGAACGATAGAGATACACGGCGCCAAGACTTACGAGCAACAGGGCGACAGCCTGGATCGGGAGCTTGACGTGGATGGGGAAGAAGAGCCACGAGGCCACCTCTCGCCACCACCGCCTCCGGCGAGGACGGATGCCGGCCTGGATGGCGGCCGAGAGACTCGGCGGCACCTCGACCTCGTCCAACCCTCGCAGGAGGGCAATCGTCCGCTGGAGCAGTACCAGCTCCCCCTGGCATCGCACGCACTGTCGGACATGGTCTTCAACCATGCGTCGCGGCGCCACCCCGAGCTCGCCCTCGAGATAGGCCGAAAGTTGGTTTCGAACGTCTTGGCACCCCATCACAGCTCCAGATAGCCTCGCAGTCTTTCTTTCAGCTCCATCCGGGCCCGGTGCAGCCGGGACCGGACCGTCCCGTCCTCGAGCTCAAGGGCCGTCGCGATCTCGTCGTAGGAAAGCCCCTGGATATCTCTGAGGACCAGAACCGCTCGGTGCTCCGGCGTCAGCTCCGCCAGTTTCTCCTGAACCACGGCTTGCAACTCCTGCTGTTCGAGTCTCTCTTCGGGAGAGGCGGAGGGGTCCGCCAGCGCCGTCACGGGATTGCCATTGGCGGGTTCCTTTGTCAGAGCGCTCACGGCGATCTCACGTCCTCTCCCTTTGAGCGCATTGAGGCAGTGGTTATGGGCGATACGGTACAGCCAGGTCGAAAACCTGGCCGCCTTTCGAAACCCGGGCAACGCCTCGTACACCTTGAGAAAGACCTCCTGGGTGAGATCCTCTGCCGCCCCTCGCTCCCCGACCATCCGATACATAAAATTGAAGATCTTCTTCTGATGCCGCGCCAGAAGGGACGCAAAGGCTTGCCGGTCCCCACCCAACACCCGATCCACGAGGTCGTGGTCCGGATCCCCACCCCCGGAGATGACGGCGCGTGTGGTCATCTCTACTGAATTCGACAACTCCAGTGCCAAAAAGTTTCCCTGATCCTCTCGCGGCGCGCCGGCGATGGTGTCACGCTCGGCCTACCCTAACACCCAGGCAAGTGCCGGTCAATAGAGCGCGGATCCGCCCGCACGACCGGATCAAGCGCACCGCCTTGACACCGGATGCCGCATCCTCTAGAGTCGGCCCAGGATGATCCCTTTCGACAAAGCCCGCTGGTGGCCCCTCCTGCTGCTGCTCGGCCTGTGTGTCAGCACGAGGGATGGGATTGGTTTTGGAGGCCGAGCCTTCCCGACCAGGAGCTCGATACGCGAAAGAGCACCCAGGTCATCTACTGGGAGGGGAGTGTCAACGTGACGGGGACGTACGAGGGAAACGCCGTCACCGGCCACGGGTATGTGGAGCTGACGGGGTACGCGGGAAAATTCAACCAGCGGATCTGAAAGGAGTCGCCGGTGGACCTGACGCGCGAGGAAAGGGATCTCGTGGAGCGGTTTCGATCCCTCGGGGAGCAGGCGCGGGAAGAGCTCTTGTCCCTAAGTGAGAGGCTGGCGGCCGCCCGGAAGAAGCAAAAGCTCCCTCACTATCGGGACCTGATCGGAGAGGAGATCGTGCGACGGGAAAGCGGCGAGACCGAGGTCCGGATCACGGCGAGGCCCTTTCTGTTAAACCGGAGTGGCGTAGTCCATGGCGGGGTGCTTTGTACCCTGATGGATGAGGCGATTGGCTGGGCGGCCTACAACAGCCTGGGGGAAGGAGCGCAGTTGGTCACCGCCGAACTCAAGATCAATTTCCTCGAAGCGGCAACGAGCGGCACTCTCACCGGCCACGGGCGGGTGATCCGGCAAGGGAAGCACCTCGTCGTCGGGGAAGGCGATGTCCTCGATCACGACGGGAGGCGCGTCGCCCGCGGCCTCGGCACGTGGATGATCATCAGTCCTCGTCCCTGAAGGGAAACTGCATGGAGGCCGTGGTGGTGGAACGGGAGAAGCAATGACGGCACAGAAGAAAGAGAAAGGGGGGAGCGGCGGGCGGGTGCCCGAGGGACCGGTAGAACTTATCGTCCTTGGATCGGGCGATGCATTCGGGAGCGGCGGGCGAAATCACACCGCCTTCCTGGTCAATCTCCCCTCGTGGGGCTTTCTCCTCGATTGCGGGGCCACGACCCTCATCACCCTAAAGCGGCTGAACCTGGATCCGGGGGCCATCGGGGCCATCCTGATTAGCCACCTGCATGGGGATCACATCGCCGGGATTCCGTTCCTCTTCCTACAATATCAGTTTCTCACCGAGCGGCAGGAACCCCTGATCATCGCCGGCCCCGCGGGAACCGAGCAGTGCATCGAAGGCCTATGGGGGTTGATGTACAAAGAGACGCGAGAGATGATGCCACGGCGATTCACGGTCCAGTACCTCGAGCTCGAGCCGAAGAAATGGACGCGGATCGGCCCGATAGAGGCTTTCCCACTCGAGGTCGTGCATCACCTGCGGGGCATCCCGTACGGGTACAAGGTGAAGGCGGGAGGAAAGGTCCTTGGGTACTCTGGTGACACCGAGTGGACGGATAACCTGATCGAGCTCGCCGAGGGCTGCGACCTCTTCATCTGCGAGTCCTACCGCTATGATCGAAAAATCCGCTTTCACATGAGCTACGAGGATATCCGGGCGCACCGATCGGCACTCAAGTGCAAACGCCTGCTCCTCACCCACCTCCACGCTGATGCCCTGGCCCGGCTCCAGGACTTCGAAGACGAGGTCGCATACGACGGTATGCGTGTCTCTCTCTAGTTCCGGGCCTTCCGGCCCTCCGCAGATGTCCGCCCTGGCTCCCCCTCCACGATCCCCATCGCCCGGCGCTTACACGAAGGGGTTCTCGTCCGCGCTCGGCCCGTAGATCGAGGGAACCGGAACGTTGAGCAGCCGGAGATAGACCGAGAGCTGGCCCCGATGGTGGTACCAGTGGTTCAGCATGATGGAACGGATCACGCCGATCCGCGGAGCCGCAAGCAAGACCTTGCCTTTTCTGGTGAGTGTGAACGTGGACGTGGCGCTCCGGTCGTCGAGGCCGTTCAGGAACTGCTTGGCGTTCGCAACGCTCTGGTCGAGGGCCCGGAGCAGGTCGGCTGCGATGGTAGCCGCCGGATATTCGCCGAACTCCGGCACCTCCGCTTCCTTTTTCGACACGAGGCCGGCCACCTGCCCTGGGGTCGTCGCCACATGCAGCGCAAGCTGCCCGAGTGACATGGACTTCGGGTGAGGCTTCCACCCGAGCTTGTCGCCCGGCACTCGTTCCAACACGCGCCGGGTTGTCGCCGCTTCCTGATCAAGTTCTGCGAGAATCGGATCCGTCATTCGCGTCATTGGGATCTCCTCCTTCTCCTTTAAACGTCCTCTGTTTCGCCTCCACCATTACACATTACAGGGCTTTGGGGAGTCGGTCGAGACAGCCGGTCCAACCCTTGGTGTGCTCGTCTCGCGTCTCGGCGGTCGGGAACAACTCATGCGTCAGAATCAGCTCGGTGGTATTCCCCTGATCGCGGAATTCGACCGTCACGAGCGTTTCGCCGACGTCCATGCCACCCTCCTGCCAGGACCACGTGAAGACGAGCTTTTCCGGTGGTTTGACCTCCCGGTACGCGCCCACAACCGTATGAAGCTTCCCCTGAGGAGACCGAATCTGGATGCGGTATCGGCCGCCGACGCGCAGGTCCACCTCGGCGATCGGCGTGGCATAGTCGTCCCCGGGGGCAAACCACTTCTTGAGCGCTGCCGGATCCGTCCAGGCGCGAAAGACCTTCTCCCGGGCGGCCTTGAGGGTCCGGGTAAGACGCAAGGTCGTCTCCTGTTTTGCTCTTGCACTCGGCATCACCGTCCCTCCTTCTTTTTTCGCGATTCCTCCAGGTATTGCGCAAGCCCCTCCAATCGCTCCTCCCAGAATTGCCGGTACCGAACGATCCACTCCTCAGCGTCCTTGAGCGGCCGTGTCACCACGCGACACCTGTGCACACGGCCATCCCTCCTCCGAGCCAACAGACCTGCCTTTTCCAACACGCGCAGGTGCCTTGAGATGGCGGGCAGGGATACGTCGAACGGCTCGGCCAGGGCCGTCACCGAGCACTCGCCTCGAGCCAACCGGGCCAGGATCGCTCGGCGCGTCGGATCGGCCAGGGCCGAAAACGTGGCGTCGAGATTGGCCGGATACTTAACCATTTGGTTAAGTGTAAGCGAGGCCCCATTCCTTGTCAAGCATTAATTCGCGATGTCCCATCTAGGCCCTTGAGGGCGACCAAGGGCGAGATACGACTGAAATCCGGACGGGCACGGGTATGCGGTGCCGTGTCAAAATTTGGGAACTATAGGAAATTGCTTAGCTTGAAGCCTATGGTATCGAATTTGCAATAACGAAGTTTGGGCACCCAATGAAGACGCGAAGCCCGACATAAAGGATGGAGACACGGTGAAAAAGATACTACTGTTCGCATTCACGATCTTTCTAGCTTCTCCCGCATATGCTGGCCACGACAAAGCCCCGGCTCACCTCGGAATTCCCCCGATCGTCGGTGAATACCTCCATGAGTTCGGAGGCCTGTACACCACGATGGTCGTCACATGTCATGAAAGGCGAGTGGTCTGCTCGGCCAAGGATCAGATCGCCATGGTCGTGTTCTACGACTCCCGAGAAGCCCGTGATCAGGGCGACGACCACCACTACCTTGGGACGGCGATCTTTGAGCTCCAAGACGGGGAAGAGGGCCGCCTCGGCAAGCTCCTGCAATTCTTCTTCAGCAATGGCCGGATGTGGGCGCGAGGCGCGGACCTGGAAATCTGATGGCGGGTACGGGCCGTCGAGACAAAGCTGACGAGAGACCCGTTTGACGTCGGGACCTTGCTGATCCTTCACCAATCAAGCGATCCTGTAACCCGCACGGTCTTCTTCCTCACAACCGGCCTTCCTCTCAGGGCATGCCTTACACACCCTTCGAGAACCCCCACCAGATAAATGATGGGCCCAAGCGTCCGGGCGGGATCGGAAAAACTGAACTGCGGGGTTGTCTTTACTGCTAGAATAAGGCCGCGGTAGCCCCCGAGACCAAAAAGACCCGCTTGAGAAGGAGACACGTCGATGCCGCGCATTACGAAGGTCTATACGCGTAGTGGAGATGACGGCACGACCGGTTTGGGCACCGGCCGGCGCGTTCCCAAGGACTCGCCGCGCATCGAGGCCTACGGAACGGTCGATGAGTTGAACTCCCATATCGGCGCCGCGCTGGCCACCGGTCTCGATCCGATGCTCCAAGGCGAGCTGGCGCGGATCCAAAATGACTTGTTCCACCTGGGCTCCGACCTGTGCATTCCCGAAGAGGACAAGGCACGCTTCAAGGTGCCGCAGATCGAGCAGCGCCACGTCGATGCCCTGGAGCAGTCGATGGATCGCCTCTCCACCGAGCTTGCCCCTTTGGAGAACTTCGTCCTGCCGGGCGGCTCGCCGGGCGCCGCCCACCTGCATGTCGCGCGCACCGTGTGCCGCCGGGCGGAGCGACTGGTGATCGCCCTCAGTCGAAAGGAGGCCGTGGGCTCCTTCGCCATCAAGTACCTCAATCGACTCTCGGATGCGCTCTTCGTGATGGCTCGCTACGAGAATACGCGGCAGGGAACGCCGGACGTTACCTGGGACAGCAGGGCATGACGGCAGAGCGAAGTCTTGTCCTCTTCAGCGGAGGTGTGGATAGCTCCACGCTGCTCGCCCGGGAGGTCAAGGAGGGCTTCAACGTTGTCCCGGTGCACATCGATTATGGCCAGCGCGGCGCGCGGATGGAGCGCTTGAGTTGCGAGGCGCAAGCGAAGGCCCGGGGCCTGACCCTGGAGACACTCGACGCGTCCTCGCTGGGCGAGGGTTTCCGGCAACGAGCGAGAAAAGACCGCGATGTGCCCTTTCCCCACCGAAACCTCGTAATCCTGGCGATCGCGCTCTCGTACGCGCACGAGCGCCTCTGCACGCGCATCTGCCTCTCGATCAACCGGGACGACACCGAAGATCACCCCGCCTCCACGCAGGCATTTATCGATTCATTCAGGGCGATGGCGGTGACCCTCGACAAGCGATTCGAGATCGCGACACCCCTGATCGGGCTTCGGAAACACGATGTTGTCCTTTTGGGCGCTAGCCTCGCCGTTGATTTCTCGAAAACCTATAGCTGCCTCCTGGGAGGGGAGCGGCACTGCGGGGGCTGCGCCCAATGTCTGGCTCGCAAACGGGCCTTCCGCCTCGCCAGCCTCCCGGAACCCGAAGGCTTTTACGAAGCGTGAGTGCTGAAGCCGTTCACGGAGTACATACGGCGCAGAGGAAATGACACCAGAGCCGCCGTGTAACCACTGTTTCGTGTCGATGTTCGTGCGATGCTCGGGTCGTCGTCCCCCAAACGAAAGACAGGATGCGCAGAACGGACCGGGCATCACGTCAAGCACGGTTAGCGGCGCTGTTCGAGGGTGGCGGTCGCATTGAACTCGTGGCCGTTGCGGAGGAAGACGAACTCGACGGTGTCGCCGGCCCGCTTGGAGCGGAGGACGTACACGAGGTCGTGGAGATTCTTGATGCGGACCCCGGCCATCTGCACGATGACATCCCCTTCTCGAAGACCCGCCTTCTCCGCCGGGCTTCCCGGACGGACCCCGGTGAGCCGGACGCCCTCCTCATCCTGGGGGCCGAAGTCGGGGATCGACCCAAAGTAGGCCCCGTATCCCCCACCTCCTCCTCCACCTAGGGGCTCCTCCACCCGCACATACGTGACCGGCTCGCCGCGATTGGCCAGATGTGCGACGACCCGGTACGCGAAACGGGACACCGCCGCCAGCCCCTCGCCGCTCACCTTGTCCACCGTGTCTGAAGGTCTGTGATAGTCGCCGTGAGGCCCGGTGAAGAAGAAGAGGACCGGAATCTTTCGCGCATAGAAACTGGTATGATCCGAAGGGCCATACCCGCCTCCACCGAGCTTCAGGATCAGGTTGCGGTCGCGATTCACCTCTTCCAGCAGGTCGGCAAACTCCTTCCCCGTCTTGACCCCGAAGACATAGAGGGTCCGGTCCTTGAGGCGGCCGATCATGTCGAGGTTGATCATGGCCACAGTCTTCTCCAGTGGGATCCGGGGATGCTTGGTGTAATGGGAGGAGCCCACGATCCCCAGCTCCTCGGCGGAGAAGGCGGCAAAGATCAGGGTCCGCTTGGCTCCGCCGGATTTCTCGAAGGCCCTGGCGAGGAGGATGAGGGCCGCCGTCCCCGAGGCATTGTCGTCGGCACCGGGGTGAATCTCGCCGTACTGCGAGGGTGCCAGAGAGTATTCTCCTCCGACACCCAGGTGGTCGTAGTGCGCGCCCACGACAACGACGGTCTTCCGCAGGACCGGATCACTTCCTGGGAGGATGCCGATGATATTGGCGGCGGTCCCTCGCTCTTCAATGAGCCTGACCTGGATCGCCACCAGGGAGCGTGGGATCACGAAGCTTTGAGGGGTCAAAGCTCGATCAATGGTTTGCTGTAACTGGACCAAGGTCTTGCCGGTTCGCTTGAGGAGGGTCTCAGCCACAGACCGTTTGGCATTCACCGCGATAATCCCGGCCCGGCTCCCCCCCGCTACGCCTCGGATACCGAACAGCTCTTCCGGCTGATCCGTATGACCTAACGGGTCTTCCACAACCATGATGGCCCTGGCCCCGTGTTCCCTGGCATTGATGGCCTTGTAACGCACCTCGGTATACCGATAGGCGTCGGGATGTCGGAAGGGGCTCTTCTCATCCTTCTCCCGTGGCTCATGGGTTATGACGAGGACGATCTTGTCCGTTACATCGATGCCAGCGTAGTCATCGTAGTGCAGTTCCGGCGCCGTGATGCCGTATCCCGCAAAGACGACCTCCCCTTCGACGGCGCCATCTTCGGAGAAGCCAAAGGGGGTAAACAGGGTCCTGGCGAGGGCCTCCGATTTCTCCGGGTCAGGTCCCTCCGGGATCACACGCATTCGGGTTTCGGGCCCCACCCGGACGCCGGTGATCACCTCGAAGGTCTGCCGGTATCCTTGCGTTCCGCCGGGTTTCAGCCCCGTCTGTTGAAACTCTCTGGAAATATGCTCCGCTGCCTTCTCGATTCCAGGCGTTCCGACCCCGCGGCCCGCCATTGCCGGCGACGCGAGGATCCGGACCTCCTCAATGAGCGCTCCCGCCGTAATGACCTCCTCGCTCCGAGCGGAAGCGAAGAGGAGGGGCAGGAGAAGTGCCGAGACCCCCCAGCGCCAGATCGACCTTGAACTATGAACGGCTCGGCTGAGCTCGCCGTAGCCCCTGAACCCTGAACGGCTTCTCGTCATCGGTCGTCGGACTTCGGCGAGCTCAGTCGAGCCGTCATCGGTCATCGGTGCCTCGTGACCCCCACCTTGGCGCAGTACCGCTCGACGGGGCAGCGGCTACAGAAGGGCGAGATCGGCTTGCAGACGTTCTGGCCGAAGCTGACCAGGAGATCGTTGAAGACGATCCAGTGCCACCGGGGGAGCTTCCGTCGCAGCGCCTGCTCCGTCTCTTCAGGCGTGCGGGTGTTCACATATCCCCAGCGGTTCGAGATCCGATGGACATGGGTGTCCACGCAGATCCCCGGCTTGCCGTAGCCGATCGAGACCACCAGATTGGCCGTCTTCCGCCCGACCCCTTTGAACTTCAAGAGCTCATCAAGGTCATCGGGTACCCGGCCACTGTATTCTGCGATGAGGGTCCGGCAGACCCCGCGGATCACTTTGGCCTTGGTGCGGTAGAAGCCGACCGGATAGATCAGCCGGGCGATTGTGGCTTCGCGAAGGGCAAGGATCGTGGCCGGCGTGTCGGCCCGTCGGAAGAGGCGGGCCGAGGCCTCGCCGGTTACCTCGTCCTTGGTCCGAAGGCTCAGGAGGCACGAGATCAGGACCCGGAAGGGATCACGGGACTCTGCGGCTACCTGTCCCACGGCGGTGGGGTTCCACCGCAGCACTGTTCGCTTCAGGGTTCGGACAATCGCGTCAATGTCGGCATGCTTCATCGTCGATCATAATAACTGAGAGACAAGAGGAGGACAACAGCACCTTCGGCCCCTCGCTCTCAGCCTTCCGCGGCGACCCTTTCGCCGCCTTGCGGCCCGGGTCCCTCCGTGTTCACGGCCCATGCAGCCGAGAGGCATGGGCCGCGCCTCGGTTTCCCGTGCCCCCGGCAGGCGGGGGGCGCCCCGCCGCTCCCGTCAATGTCGCTCGGGGCTGCAGGTGCCGTTCAGCGGGAAGCCAAGGGAGAGACGAATTCGCGAGGAAGGCGGAAAACTGCAGGACGCTGGACGATCGGACTTCGGCCAACGGGTGGCGGAGGCCGGGCGCCCAGCCGCCCGGAGGAGAATTTCGCCACCGCTGTCTCCTGCCTGGTGGAATAATGGCGCGTGAAGTCTCCGAGGACGGCTGGGGTGGCCGACGACAGGACCCGTTGGCCACGGAGGTCGCTGCGGGCCCGAAGGGTTCCGGGCTCCTGCGGAAAGGCCTGGAGCGAGGGGCCGAACGTGCGCCCCCCGAGCCCTTCTCGGCCGGTCAGACTTCGTTGCAAAGGGCAAGGGCGACCGATATAATCCAGACGCCTTCGTGGAGCGCCCACGTCGTCCGGAGGGAGACGATGCAGACCCCGTTCGGCCAGATCCCGGTGATTGACGCGCACGCCCATTTCTTCTCCCACCGATTCTTCACCACCCTGGCCAAAGAGCTCCCCGAATCTCCCTCGGAGGCGGACATCTACCCCACCCTGCGAAAACGCCTCCCCTGGGAGTTTCCCGAGACCGATCCAGTCCGCCTCGCAGACCGCTGGGTGGCCGAGATGGACCAACATGGGATCAGCCGTATTGTGCTGATCGCCAGCGTCCCGGGCGACGAGGACTCGGTCGCGGCGGCAGCCCGGGCCTACCCCGAACGGATCGTCCCCTATTTCATGCTGAACCCTACATCGGATGAAGCGCCCGCCCGAACCAAGCGGGCGTTCGCCGAGCTGGGCGTCAAAGGCGCCTGCCTCTTTCCGGCCATGCACCGCTTTCATCTCTGGGAGGCGCGGCTCCACCCCATCTACGAGACCGTCGCACGCCACGGCGGCATCGTCTTTGTCCACTGCGGCCACCTGAAGGTCGGCGTCCGGGACAAGCTCGGTCTTCCCAGCCGGTTCGACATGCGCTTCGCCAACCCGGTAGACCTTCATGGCGTTGCCAAGGCCTTCCCTGACCTCCCCTTTGTCATTCCCCACTTCGGGTGCGGTTACTTCCGGGAGCTTTTGCTCGTCGCCGACCAGTGCGCGAACATCTACGCGGATACGTCGAGCTCGAACGACTGGGTGCGCTTGTCGCCCTACCCCCTCGACCTGTCCGCCCTCTTCGACAAGGCCCTGCAGATCTTGGGGCCGGACCGGATCCTCTTTGGAACGGATTCCAGCTTTTTCCCCCGAGGCTGGCGCAAGGACATCTTCGATGCGCAGATCACAGTCCTCCGGGCGCTCAAGATCCCCTCATCCCAGGTTGCCCAGATCCTCGGCGGGAATCTTGCCCGCCTCCTGAGGCGGTAGCCTCAGCCTCCAAAGCCCCTCCGCCCGACAGAATCCAACCCCCGGCCGAATAAGCGATTCGCACGCTGCTGCGGAGTTCCACTTTGGCCCGATCCTTGCTACCAGAAGACGCCGGGCTTTCCATGCCTGCCCCGACCGATCCAAGCCGCCCCACCGGGCCGCTCGAGATCGGCCGGGGACATGGGAGCATGGCCCAGGAGCCAAGGGTGAAGGTCGATCCAAAGAAGATCAAGATCCTGGCGGTGGACGATGATGCCGTCGCTCGGGAGCTGCTCCAAACGATCCTGGGGAGCCACGGCTATCAGGTCCTCACCGCGACCGGCGGCAAGGAAGCCCTGGGCATCCTCCAGGCCGTCCCCGTCGATCTCGTTATGAGCGATCTCGTGATGCCGGGTATGGACGGCCTGGCGTTCCTGAAGGCGGTGCGGGCCAGCCTTCCTGGCCTACCTGTGATCATCACCACCGCCCACGGCTCGATCGACTCGGCCGTCGAAGCCATCAAGGTGGGGGCCTATGCGTACCTCACCAAGCCGGTGACCACCGAGCGGGTCATGCACCTGGTCCAGCGGACGATCGAGGAGCAGCACCTGCGGCAAGAGAACCTCTACCTGCGACGCCAGCTCGAGGAGCGGCACCGGTTCGACAATATCCTGGGCAAGAGCCCCCGCATGCAGGAGATCTACCGGCTCATCGTGGATCTCGAGGGGAGCGAGGCCACGGTCCTCATCCAGGGCAAGACCGGGACCGGCAAGGAGCTGATCGCCAGGGCGCTCCACTTCCACAGCCCCCGGAAGGACCGCCCCTTCCTGGCCGTCAACTGCGGGGGACTGACCGAAACGCTGCTCGAGAGCGAGCTGTTCGGGCACATCCGTGGCGCCTTCACCGGCGCCATCGCCACCAAGCGGGGACTCTTCAAGGAGGCGGATGGGGGGACCCTCTTCCTCGACGAGATCAGTGAGACCAGCCCCGGCATGCAGGTCAAGCTCCTGCGCGCGACCCAGGAGGGGGAAGTCAAGCCGGTGGGGGGGGAGCAGTCGATCAATGTCGATGTCCGGATCGTCGCCGCAACCAACCAGGACCTGACCCAGGCGATGGCGGCGGGGCGATTTCGGCCGGACCTGTATTACCGCTTGAACGTCATCGGCATCCACCTGCCCGAGCTGAAGGAGCGCCGCGAGGACATCCTCCTCCTCGCCGAGCACTTCCTCGAGATGTACCGCAAGCGGCTCAAGCGGGACGTCCGGGAGATCTCGCCGGAGGCGCTCGCGCTGCTCATGGACTACGACTGGCCGGGCAATGTCCGGGAACTCGAAAACTGCATCGAGCGGGCGGTGGTATTGGTCCGGGGCGAGGCGATCGGGCCAGAGCACCTCCCCGGGAACCTCCGGCAGCTCACCTCAGAGCGCTCCCTGACCTTTGCGGTCGGAACCTCCATGGAGGTGATCGAGCGCCAGGCTCTGCTGGCCACCATGCGAGAGGTCAATGGGAACAAGGCCGCCGCCTCCCGTATGCTGGGGATCTCTCAGCGGACCCTGTATCGCAAGATCAAAGCCTACGGCCTGAACAACGTCCTCCCTGACAAAAAGTCCAGCCTCAATTGACCCCCTGACATTGTGGCCTGTTTTTTCCCTTTCTCTCACCCTCTGCCGTCAACGCGATAGGCCAATTTCACCTCTATAAATCAATAGCTTATATGCACGGGGGGCCTTTGGCACACCCCCTGCTCTCTCTCAGGCATAAACAAGCTCCGAAAGTCCGAGTCTAACGGATTGAGGCTCAGACGAAGGAGTCCAGAGATGACACGGCGGATAACACACAGAGTGAAGGAGCAAAGAGGAGTGGTAACGTAACCGATGCGAACCGAACTTGGACATAAGACACCGACAGGAAAGCCGACCCGACACGTGGGAAGCCAGGGGTTCACGGCCATTGAGATGGTAGGGGCAGTGGCCTTGGCGGTTATCCTGGTGGGGGCCGGCCTACCGGTCATGATGACCAGTGTGGAAAGCGCCAGGTTTAGCGCGGCGGTGAGACAGGTGGTGGGGGACATGCGCCTGGCCCGATCAAAGGCGGTGACCACCCGATGGGAGTACCGGATCCGCGGCCGCGACCGGCGCGGCGGGGCCAACGCTAACCGGTATCGCGTGGAGGGCCGCCGCACGCCTGCGATCGCCTGGCCGGCCGAGGCGGACACCCCGCAGCAGACGGCGGATCAGTTCGTGGGGGCATGGATCAACCTCACCGCGAGCTATCCAGGCATTCAACTCGACAACAGCGGGACCGGGAGTAACCCCCCATTTTACGCGGGATTCGACTCCTCCGGGAAGCTCTGCATGCCGCTCACTCAGTGCTTTGATGGGGTGAGCCCTCTCGTGATCACCAAAGACAGTACAGGACAGACGCGGCAGATCTCGATTGCACCCGCGACCGGCCACGTCCGAGTGCAGTAGCAGAGGAGGAACGGGGAAGTCATGCGAAACAGGGAGAACGGATTCAGCCTGATCGAAGTACTGTTCGCCGCGGCGATCCTCAGTGTGGCCCTCCTGGCCCTCGCCAGCCTGTTCCCCACCGGCTATCAGAACATTGCCTACGGCGGTGGGGTGACCACGGCGGCGGACCTGGGGCAGCAAAAGATCGAGGCGCTCCGGAACCTCCCCTTTGACCTCGCTGGAGGCTGCACGGCTCCGCCCACCGACCTTGTTTGCCTGAACACGGGCGGGGTGCCCCCTGGTGGCGCACCCTCGGAGACTGAGACGATCGTTCCCCCGCTGGTGAGAGACGGCTATAGTTTCACCCGGAGGACATGGCTGCGGGTTCAGGGGACCTCCCCATACCGATTCGCCGACATCACCATCATCGTGGAGTGGGTCGAGGGGCAGTTCGGAACCAAGACCCTCCGGCTCGACGCCCGGGTGGCCCAATGAGCGCGGGCGTGTTGAACATGCACGATTCACAGAGGAAGGGAGATGCCGGCTTCACCCTCGTGGAAGCCCTGATCGGCGTTGGGATATTCGCCATCGTCCTGCTCTCGATTCTCCAGATGTTCGCCACCAACCGGGTGACCTATGCCAAAGGGGAAGTGAAGGTCTCCATCCAACAGAATGCCCGCGCGGCGCTCGAGCTCATCTCCCGGGAGCTTCGGATGGTCGGCTACGACCCGAACCATACCACTCCCCTCCTGGGGGCCGGGACCACCCCCGTCACCACGCAGCGGGCGATCCAGAGCGCTACGGCGACTGGCATCCGCTTCATCGCCGATGTCAACAACCCCGTGGGGACGGGGCCCGATGGGTGGGGGGACATGATCGGGTACACGTACGACGCGACCTGCCGCCAGCTCCGGCGAAAGGTGTGGGTCTGGGATCCGGCGGCGCTCCCGCCCAACTTCGTGGCGCCGCCTGCCGACAACGCGTGCGTCGAGCCCCCGCCCATCGCCGAGCAGCTCGACCCCGCGCTCACGACGGTCTTCCGCTACTTCTACTACGATGCGGCCGAGCCCAATCCCAACCTGAAGCTCAAAGAGCTGGCCTCCCCTGTCGCGGCGGCGGACCTGATGCGGATCCAGCGGATCGTCATTCAGGTGGAGACCGAAGATGTCGCGCCCATGGCTGGGACGCACGACTTTCGCCTGGTCTCGGACGTCCGCCTGCGAAATATGTGAGGAGGAAGTCACGGTGAGTAGAACGAAGAACAACACCGGCGCCGTCCTGATCGTGGCCCTTATGGCCACACTCGTCGTGTCAATCCTCGGCTCGGCGATGCTCACCCTCGCCCTGACCGAGAGCCAGATCGCCTTCAATGACCGGAACGCCACCCGTGCCCTGTACGTGGCCGAGATGGGGGTGGAGCGAGCCCGCCGCGACCTGAAGTACGACGCCACCTTCGACCGCGATGGGATGACCAACCAGTACCTTGCTT
>JAHFDE010000021.1 GCA_023249165.1 Candidatus Methylomirabilota bacterium
TGTCCATGGCGGCCACCCCCCCAATGGGGAATCCGTAGCCCCAATGGCCGTCGGGCATGCAGAGGGCGTACTTCTGGATCCCGGGCAGGCAGGCGACGTTGGTCACCTGCTCGAAGACCCCCTGATCCATCTCCTTGAACAGGTCGTCCGTGGCGTAGATCCGGGCCGGGACCAACATGCCTTCCTTGGCGGTGCGAGGGATCTCCCAGATGCCCTCGGCGATCTTCTTGGCTTCCATGATCCTACCCCCTTAGATGTCGAGGATGACCTGCGCCCTCCATCCGTGAGGCGTCTTCGTGAGGGAAAACAGATGGTAGGTTACCGCCTTGACATCCACTTTGAGCGACATCGTCTCGTAATTGATCTGGTCTCCCCACGCCGTCGCCTCAAGCTCGCACTCGGTCCCCTCGCGGATGGTAATCGCGAATCGCCGGAACAGGAGACATGCCGCATCCTTGAGGTAGATGAGCTCTGCGAGCCAGCGGAAGAGGAGGGTCTCCAGATCCTCGGCGCGGAGCGAGATCAGGCGCGGCAGGGTGGGCGACAGCCCATCCAGATCCACCATCGCCTCGGTGAGGGCAAGCGCTGCCGCCTCGAAGACCTCGGCGAGTGTCCGTCCCTCCGCCTCGAAGGCCACGTCGGCGATGGCAATCTCTTCGAGGAACCGATAGGGCATGCCCCTCTCCGACTACCGCCCCCGGGAACAACTATAGGAAGCGATCGGGAAAATGTCAAAGTCCTTTTCGACAGGGTCGATCACCGGTGTCAGGGTCGAGCGAGGGTCGATTCAAAGAGACAGGGTCACTCCTACGGTATCGGCCGGTGGAGGACGGGGGCGGCCCGTTGAATGGCGGTCAGGACCTCCTCCGGAGTTTCGGCCAGGGTAAAGATGGTCATCTCCTCAGCACTGACCCTTCCCCGCCCCACAGCCGTCTGGGTGAGCCACTCGAGCAACCCCTGCCAGTAGTCCCGCCCCACGAGGACCACCGGGAAGGGACGGATCTTGTGGGTCTGGATCAGGGTGGCCGATTCGAAGAGCTCATCCAGCGTCCCGAGTCCCCCAGGCAGGAAGACGAAGGCGACGGAGTACCGGACAAACATGACCTTCCGGACGAAGAAGTAGCGGAAGTTCAGGAGGCTGGTGACATACGGGTTGATCGGCTGCTCCAGCGGGAGCTGGATGTTCAATCCGATGGAGGGGCCTCCCGCTTCCCGCGCCCCCTTATTTGCCGCCTCCATAATCCCGGGTCCCGCACCGGTCAGGACGGCGAACCCGTGCTGGACCAGGAGGCGGCCAATCCCCTCGGCGACCCCATAGTATGGGTCGTGCCGGGTCGCCCGGGATGACCCGAAGATGGCCACGCCGGGAGGAATCCGCGAGAGGACCTCGAACCCCTCAGCGAATTCGGCCATGATCCGGTACAACCGGTCTGTATCCTCCACGCGCAGGTGATTCAGGACGAACTGATCGGGGGAGGGCATCTTCTTCTCCGTGTGGCCTCCAAGACGGAGCATTTATTCTATCACGACTTACAGTTTCTCGGCATTGAACTTACGGCCGGGCCGTCCGACGCATCAGCCCCTTGACATGGAGGCGTGAGGGCGCCACAATTTGCCCCCGACGATTTCACCCTTGCATGAATGAGGCTTGCACGAATCAACCCAACCGCTCGCGGGCAAGACCACCCTCCTCCGGCTCTCCGAATAGGGGAAGGAGAAGAAGGCTTTTCCTTTGGCATCCCTGGGCGAAGTTGCTAAGATGATCTGCCGAGGTCATCATCCTGCGGAGTGCCGTCATGGATGCGCCACCCGAGTTGGTCAACGGGGTCCTCCCCGCCGTGGTCAGTATCGAGGCGGCGGTCAAGCCGGGCCACCCCTCCACGGTGGTCCTGGGGACTGAGCGGAGAGGCACCGGGGTCATTGTGGATACCGGAGGGTATCTCCTGACGGTCAACTATGTGGTGATAGGGGCATACCGTCTTGGCGTGGGCCTGACGGATGGCCGGCGCTTTCAGGCGCATCTGGTGGCGCGCGACTTTGACAGCGGCCTGGCCGTCCTCAAAATTCCACCCCAGGACCTTCCGGTAGTGCGTCTCGGCTCCTCGATGGACATCATCCTGGGACAGCCGGTGTTCCTCTTGGCCGCGACCGGGACGGTCGAGCGGCGGGTGGCCGAGGGGTTCATCTCCTATCTCGGAGAGTTCGACACCCACTGGGAGTACATGCTCTCGAAGGTGATCGGGGTGACGATTCAGAACCCAGGCCTCGGCGGGGCTCCCCTCTTTGATCTGGCCGGGCGTGTGGTCGGCATCGCCGCGTTCAACGTCTCCGAGGTGGCGCGCGCGACGATCGCGATTCCGGTGGAGCTGTATCAGCTCAACCGGACGGAGCTTTTGGAATTCGGTCAGATCGTGAGCCGGCCGACGCGGGCGTGGATCGGGGCGTATTTGCAGCCGACGGACCGCGGGGTGATGGTGGCGGGGTTGGTCCCCGGAGGGCCGGCAGAGACGGCGGGGATCCGGGAGGGGGACATCATCATCGCCGTGGACTTCTGCTCGGTCGAGACCCGGCGCGACTTGTACGAGGAGCTGTGGAAGAAACGGGCCCACGACAAAGTGGTCCTCAAGATCCTTCGAGAAGAGCAGGTCATCGTCATTGAGGTGGTCAGCGGGAGCCGCGAGGATTTCTATAAGTAAGAGGGCGCACGGCTCAGTGTGTCGGACGGGAGAGCGATGGGGCGTGCGTTAGATTTTCTCGCCTTTGGGGCGCATCCCGATGATGCCGAGATCGGGGCCGGGGCCTTCCTCCTCAAGATGAAGGCGCGCGGGCATCGGACGGGGATCGTCAGTCTCACCGAAGGGGATATGGGGGCGGGGACCCGGAAGCTCCGGAGGGGGGAGGCGGCGGCGGCGGCCAGAATCCTTGAGCTGGATGTCTTCGAGATCCTTCGCCTGGGGGATACCCGCCTCGAGGATAATCTGAGGAACCGGAGGCAGGTGGCCTCCCTCATCCGCAAGTATCGTCCCAGGATCGTGCTGGCACCCCACTACGGTGTGGAGCCGGGGCGAGGACGCGGGCACGCCGACCACATTGCGGCCGGCCACCTGGTGACCCACGCCGCCAACTTCGCCCACCTGGAGAAGTTTCCCGCAGGGGGGCGGCCCCACGCGGTGCAAAAGATCCTGTACTATTTTATGATCCCCTTTGAGCGTCCCTCCTTCATCGTCCCCGTGGACGAGGAGCTGCCGCGGGCGCTTCAGGCCGTGAGCGCCCACAGGTCCCAGTTCGGCCGGCCGGGGTACCGGTCGGTTCCTGGCCGCCTCGAGGCGGTGGCCCGCTATTTCGGTCTCCTCGTCGGGTGCACCTACGGCCAGGCATTCTACACTCAGGAGATCTTTCGGATCGACGATCCCTTGCTCCTCTTCCAGAGGCCCGACCACGGTGAAGAGTGAGATAAAGCCGGCTCGGGAAGAGCATCCTTCGTCGGCGGAAAATTCCGCTGGGCGCTGATTCCGTTGCAACAGCACCCTCGGCCCCTCGCTCCGGGGCTCACGCGGCGACCCTATGCGGCGGCTTACGGCCTGGGTCCCGCCGTGTTCACGATCCGTGCAAGGAAGGCGGGCACGGATCGCGCCTCGGTTTCCCAGGCCGTCGCCCGCCGAGGGACCCCGCCGCTTCCGCCAATGTCGCTCGGGACCTACAGGCGCTCTTGCCCTGGCGGGACCTCGGCGGGACGCAAACCAGTTTTCGCCTTCCGGCCGAATGCGGTTCCCTCGCCGGCTCGTCGAGGGGCAGAGATCGGGTGTTTGGTCTTGCACGGTCATCGGTCAACGAATTTAGCGGTGGAGAAAGAAGGCAACGGCCACCCTGCCCGCCATCACGACCAATCCCACGAGGAGAAGGGGGCGGGCCAGGAGGCGCGGAAGGATGAGGATGAGCGCGATCCCGATGAGGGCGGTCCCCTTGAAGAAGGGATCTCGCCACCAGAAGAGGCCCAGGGCGTAGTCGTGAGATGAGAGGGGGGCGAGAGGACGGAGGGGGTAGCTGGGCAGCGCGTCGAGAGCCAGGTGGATGAGTCCTCCCACGAAGGCGTAGAGCACGAGGACAAAGAGGGAGCGCCTTTTCGAAGACACGGTGATGAGCCCCGCCGTCACCACTGAGAGAAGGGTCACTCCACCCAGGGTATGGGTGAGCGTCCGGTGCTGCTCGAAGTAGAAGCGGGGGTCGACCAGGTAGAAGATGGCGTCGATGTCAGGAGCCATGGACCCAAGGAAAACCGCGGCCGAGATCTCTGTCATTCCCACCTTTCCCTTGGCGAGTCCCAGGGCGGCGAAGGCCCCAACCGCAGCATGCGTCGTGACATCCATGGGTGCCCTCCCAGTACATTCCAGCCCTTGTACCAGGGGCAATGGTGACGGTCAAGTAGACGTTTCGGCGATGCTCCGCTCGGCGTGACGCACACTTTCATGGTGGAGGAGCAGCGCATCGGGCGCCTCGGGTCGACGGAAATTATCCGGTGGGCGTCGCGCGGGTTGCCTCCGGGACTCCATGCGCTCATCCTTCCGGAGGACACGTACCTTCTCCTGCAGACAGTGACCCAGGAATTAGACCCGAAGCTCACCCCCCTTGACCTCTGGGCCGCTCTGGAGCGGGCCATGCGCGCAGAGAAGCGTCCGCTGGGCTCGGTCATCATCGAGGATGGGAGGCCTCGGGGGGTGACATATATCGCCCGCGTGATCGCGTACGACTTTGACAGCGAGCCGATCTGTCGCACAGAGGATGTGCGTACTGGTCTCCGGAGTGCCCTCAGCGAGCTGGTGGGGCGCGGGTGTGAGACGATCGGGGTCCTTCCCCTTGGCACGATGCGAGGCGGCATCTCGCAGGAGGAATATGACGAGATCCTCCACGCGGTGGCCGGCCGCCTTCAAGGGCAGTCGCCCCGGACGCTCTATCTCCTCGAGAATCTCTCCCGCTGATGGCTGACTGCGGACGGCTGACGGCTGAAAGGCTGAAAGAAGGAGGGACGCGATGACGCCACAAGAGATCAAACGGCATGTCGGCAAGCGGGTGACCCTGAAGCTCATGGCCGACGCCCCCGGGGGACCCACCGTGACGGGGCACCTGGTGGGGACCCTTGAGGCGGCGGACGGCCTGGTCGTCTACGTCGAACCTGAAGGCTCACCCCGCGGCCAGCGACTCACGGTGCATTATCATCATATCGTGAGCCTGAACCCTTCCTGACGGAACGGAGGGGTCCAGGATGCGGGAGGATTTCTCGAGAGAGGAGGGAGACCGTGTCGATGTATGAGCGGGTCGTCCGGGGGGCAGCGGACGCGATCGTGCTGGCCAGCCCGGACGGGAAGATCGAGCTGTGGAACCCCGCGGCCGAGCGGCTGTTCGGGTTTACCGAGGCGGAGGCCCTTGGGCAACCGCTGGATATCGTCATCCCCGAGAAGTACCGGGAGCGGCACTGGGCCGGTTTTCGTGAGGTCATGCGGACCGGGAAGACCCACTACGGCGATCAGGTCCTCCGGGTCCCGGCCCTCAGGAAGGACGGGAGCCGATTCTCCATTGCGTTCACGGTCGGGTTGCTGCAAAAGACCGATGGGCAGGTGGAGGGGATCTTCGCTGTGATGCGCGATGACACCGAGGCCTTCAACACGCACAAGGCGCTTCGGGACCGGGTCAAGGAGCTGGAGCAGGCCCTGGAGGGAGCGAAGGCGAAGCGATGAGGGGCCGGGGTTGCAAGAATCTATTGACTCGCGCCGGATGACAGGGTATAGGTTTCACCTGCGGGAAGCGGGGTTGGGTTAAACACTCACGGCAAGGGAGGGCGGAATGGCAAAGATGATAACCAAGTCACAGCTTGTCGGACGTCTGGCGGAGAAGGCAAAGATTACCAAGGTCAGCGCGGCAGCGATCCTCGATGAGATCGCTTCCCTGGCGGCGAAGGAAGCGAAGAACGGCTTTGTCATCCCAGGGATCGGCAAGGTGGTCCTCGTCAACCGGAAGGCGCGCATGGGTCGCAACCCCCAGACCGGCCAGCCCCTCAGGATTCCTGCCAAGCGGGTGGTCCGAATCCGGATCGCGAAGGCGCTCAAGGACGCCGTCCTGGGCCGGAAATAATCCCCTCCGGAACACCAGGGAGGGCATCGGACTTCCTTCGGCGGGAGAGGATTGCCCCCGGGGGTTCAAGGCGCCCCGATGCAGGCCGGGCTGGCTCGCCTGAACCCCTGGGGGGCTATTTTGCCAGCGCTCGGTAGAGGGTATCCCAGTAGAGAAACTCGTAGCCCTGGAGCATGCGGGCTGCCCGTTTTATCCGCGTGGTCTCGACCCCTCGATTGAGCCCCTCCTGGATTACCCGCAGGGCCCGCTCCTCGAAACCCGGCGGCAGGTCGCTGAATAGGTTAAAGAAGCCGACATCCCCATCCTTCATCTGGTATCGCGCCTTCAGCGCCTGGCTCATGCGGGCGCAGTTCGACCCCCACGCTTTGAGATTCACCAGGAAGGCGGCGGCAAACTCGGCGCACGAGCCGAAGAGGGCGAGCCAGGCGACGTAGGCACTGTACGCGAATGCCCCGGGGAGCGGCTCGGTACCCGTGAGGTCGCCCGCCGGGATGGCCAGGGCGGTGGCGAAGGCCTCGAGGGCTTCCAGGGCCGCCCGCTCTCCCTGGATCCCCCCCCAGAAGAACTCCCGCGTTTCAGCGGAGTCCGCCTTGACAATCACAAGGGCCATCGAGCGGAGATCACTGCCGATGATGTGGTACTGCTGGCCTGCGAAGCGACGGAGCTCGTCGCGCGAGACCGCTCCGGCCTCTACGGCGTCCAGGTAGGGATGCCGGCGGATCTGTGCCTCGACCGTCTGAAGTCCCTGCCGCGTCTCTTCCACGAGGTGACGTGCATCCACCATGATGGGTGCCTCCTTCAGGAGCCGAGGTCCCTTGCTCCCTCTCGCGCCCCCTGACGATCGACCGCCTTGAAGGCGGTGGTGAGCTCCTCCTTCAATCTCTCCACAGCCGCGGTGTGGGCCGACTCCACCTGCGTCATCTGCCGGGAGGTGCTCAGAGTTCGGAGCATCATCATGAAGAAGGCAATGACGCCCAGAACGATCCCCCCGGCTGTGGCGTAGGGGAGGCCGACCCCTCGCTCGACGAGGTACCCGAGCATCGCGCCGACCAAGACCGTCGTGGCCGAGATCTTCAGGGTGCGGGCGAGGCGCCGTGGAGAACCCATCTCGGCGTCGTAGGATCGATAGGTCAGGAGCAGTTGGCTGTACGCGGGGATCACCTGGAGGGCCGCCTCCCGCTTCTGTCGGAGCAGCGCGGCCTTCCGCTGCCGCTCCCTGATCGCTTGTTGAAGTTCCTCGGGCAGCTCCTTCATCTCTTCCGCCGACGGCAGGTCGATCAGACAGGCCCTGATCCGCCGGGCAAAGGCCTCGCGGATAGCTGAAACAGCCTCCGCCTCGTCTCCCTTGGCAAAGGCCGCATCGAGGGATCGAAAGCAGAGGGCAACCAGCTCGCGGTTCTCTGCTGTGTCCTGGTCCACCCCTTGACTATAGCCCGGGAGGAGTGAAAACCCCAAGCCTTGCCTTTGCGCCTCCGCTGACGTATGGTCAGCAAGGGACTTAGAGCGGCGTGTTGTACACGGGTCTCTCCGGTAGAGGGACCAATGTCGAGGCAGCCTGACCCGGCCACTGCCCGCATTCGGGCCGTCCATGACGTCTCGGATATCGGCCTGCGGCACACCATGGAGGACCGCCATGTCCTCGAGATCCGTCCGGAGATCGGCCTCTTCGGTGGGGTCTACGACGGCCATGGAGGACCGGAGGCGGCCGAGATCGTGGCGGCATCACTCCATCAGGCCTTCTTCGAGGCGCTTGACGCTGGGCTCGACCCCATCGAGGCATTCCGGCAGTCCTACCGCGTGGTGGAGGGGCGGCTGGAGCGCACGGACAGCGGGGCCACTGCTGCGACGATCTTCTTCCGGAAGAATGAACTCCACTTCGCCCACGTGGGGGATGCCGAGATCCTCCTCGCAGGAGCCGGACCGACACCCCTCACCCGCCCCCACCGGGTGGACGATCCCTCGGAGCGGTCCCGCATCATTATGGCAGGGGGACAGATCGAGGGAGGATATGTGGTCCGGGGCCTCCGGGGGCTCATGCCGACCCGGAGCTTCGGTGACAGCTACTTTCGTCCCATCGGGGTGATGGCTGTCCCGACCGTGGGAGAGCGGCGGCTCAGTTTGGACGAGCGGTTTCTCGTGGTGGCTTGCGACGGCCTCTTTGACGTCCTGGAGGGAGAGGACATCGTGCGAATGCTCCTCAACAGCTCTGGGGCTCGGGAGGGGGCCGAGAACCTTCGGGATGAGGTCCTTGCCAGAGGTGGGACAGACAATCTGACGATTCTGGTGATCGAATTTGAACCAGGGAGCGCCCGATAGGTTATGGGACACGTCGCCCCAGTCGGGAGACGGATGCCAACACGTTCGAGCGATCGGCCAGCCTTGGCACAGGTTCAGGCCGAGGTGATTCACTGTACGCGATGTCCGCGGCTCACCCTCTACCGGGAGCAGGTCGCGGCTCAGAGGGTCCGCCGCTTGACGCAACCTATGTTTCATGCCATCTTTCGAGAGGCCCGCCGCCTCCTGTCCGAGAAAGAGAATCCGGCATGAGCGTTGGCCCGCCGCGTGGTGGGTACGTGCGTAGAGGGCCCGACGTGAAGAGGGGAGGACTCCTTCAGAGAGAGGGGAGATCATGGCTGTGATCTTCGTTCCAGCGGAAGTGAGTCGTCTCGATAATATCGATCCAAAGGAGATCAAGGTCGTTGAGATACAGATGCCCTATGCCTTTGAAGTCGATGGCCGGGTGTACCCGATTGCCGATGAAATGCGGCCGGGTACCGCCTTTCTGGCAGAGCCTTTTGGCGCGCGGACACAAAAGCTCCAAAAGCGTCTCTATACTCGTTCCAATTGCGCTCTCACCGAGAATCGAATCCTTCAGACGATCATCAATGATACACACGATCCGAAGGCGGACACTTCCATATGGTGGCAAACTGATGAGGTGAGAGTCGGGGATAAGATCAACGTGCGGGCCGAATTCAATGGTGACGGGACCACACTGATCGTGTACGAACACAGGATCAAGGACGAGAACAAGAGTCTCAAGCTGGAACCCGATGACTGGTGGCTCGACAAGAAGTTTCTCGGTATCGGGTTCTCGACTGGCGTGACTCCCGTCTTTGCCCACGTCCGGTATCTTGCTGCGCTGAATTTCGGGCGAACACGGAAACATCCAGGGGCGCACTATGTCCTGATTGTGAGCGTGAAGAATCCGAGACAATTGATGTCTCACGAGGAGTGGCTGGAGATCGAAAAGAAGTACCCTGAGAATTTCCGATATCATCCCGTCTTGACCCGCGAATGGCCTGAGGATTGGCCCTATACGCGGGGAAGAATTGTCAAGGCTGAGAAGGGGGTCGATGGGCAGGAAAAGATCAACATGGACCCCCTCTTCGGGGTGGTCGCCGACATTGAAGAGCGGCACGTCAGGATGTGCGGGAATGAAACGGCGGAACTGCAGCTTCGGACCGGGTTCGAGCAGACGAGGAACCCCGCCAGCTTTAAGGCGGAAGTCTGGTGACACGGGGATGATGGAGAAGAAAACAGGGGGAGGGGGCTTCCCCCTCCCCCTGTTGAGTGATCTAGCTTTTCCGACCGGAAAAGTGGCGGCCTGCCGAAAGGGGTACCTCCCTATTTCGGTTTCGGCGCGGGAGTCGGCGCTTTCGGAGCCGGCTTCTTCTTGGCCGCCTCAAGGGACTTTTCCAGCAGGGCGACCTGCTTCTGCAGGCCTTCAATGGTTGTGCTCAGGGTGCTCTTTTCCGCCTCGAGGGACTGGAGCTTCCCCTTCAGGGAGGCATTCTCCTCTTGTGCCGTCTTGATTTGGGCCTTCAGGGCTTCATTCTCCTTCTGGAGTTCCTGGCCGCAGCCCGCGATCAGGAAGAGCGTTAGGACTAGAAGGCTCCCCGCCATCCTCTGTGTCATGCTCTGCTCCATGTCCGGGATCCCGGTGGGAATCAAGTTTGTCGGGCGATGCTTCGCTCACAATGCGGTATAAGACGATGTCGTCTAGGGCCTCTTCGGTCCCGGTCCTTTCGGCGGCGGTGGCCCTGGCTTCTTCTCGCCTGGCTTCTGGGCCCGCACGCGGATCACCCCCTTTCGTCTCGTCTGTGGACTGACAGTATATATACCTGAGCCCCGCGCGCAAGGAAAAATGTCGGTGGCTTTGTCGCGATCCGAAAGACCTGTCCGGTTGGTTCCGGGGCGACCATATCATGAAGTAGCGGCGTGAGAAAGGGCTTGCCCTTCGAGAACCCGGGGCTTAAGATGCGGCCCTGGAGGAGCAATGCGAGACACAGTGACATGGGTCGTACTCCTTGTGGCCTGTGCGGTCGTGGGCGTCCTGGGCTACCGGTACTACAAGGCCACCGAGCAAATCGCCCAGCTCACCGAGAAGACGACTCGGCTCACGGCAGAGGTCGAGGGCGTCACCGAAGTCCAGGAGCTGACCGAGGCAAAGCAGGCGAAGGAGGCTCGGAAGGCCGCGGAGACCATTGCCGGCCTGACGCAGACCCGAGACAAGCTCATGGGTGAGGTGCAGGGCCTGCAGAAGGAGTTGGCCAAGACCCGCGAGGAACGAGAGACATTGAAGACCCAGGTCGCCACGCTCCAGGGCGAGTCCAAGAAACTGGAGGGGAACCTCAAGGCCCTCCAGGGGGACAAGGAGAAGCTGGATCGTCGACTGGAGAGTGTCGAGCGGACGCTCAAGGATCGGGAGGCAAAACTTCAGGAGCTGGAAAAGGCCCTGCGCACGTGGCAGGGGACCGGTCAGCGATTGTTGGAAGAGCAGAAGAAGCTCCAGGCTGAACTCCGGGCCCGCGAAGAGGAGCTCAAGCGGGTTAATCTGCTCCAGGCGGAACGGGCTGCGGAGGTCCACGAGCTCACCCAGGCCCTCAAGGAGCGGGAAGGGCAAATCGCAGGGCTCCGGCGCCAAGTCCGGGACCTCGAGATGCGCCCAGGCGTGCGGTAACGTCCTGGTGTGTCCCTTGCCGACACTCCCTGCGACCGCTCCGCAGCGCGAGAACGGCCCGTGTCAATTCTGGTGGTCTTCGATTACCTCTGACCCTGGTGCTTCGTGGCCGAGGTTCGGCTCGACGCTGTCCTGACACGCCTCGGCCGACGAGTGCCAATCCGGCGAGTCGGCTATATCCTCAAGCCTGAACCCCCCGCCTTCCCCAGCTTCTCCGGCGAGCGCCGTGCCCACTGGCAGCGGGCTGGGGCGGCGGAGCCCTCCCTGGGGATCCGTCTCTGGGTGAAGGGCGAGCGGTATCCCGGGTCAAGCGTTCCGGCGCTCGAGGCCGCTCAGGCGGCCAGGCGCCAGGGAGACGAGGCCTCGGAGACCTTTCACTTCGGCCTCTTCCGTGCCTTCCTGGTTGAAAACCGCGATATCAGCGACCGAGCCGCCCTGGAAGAGGTGGCGGCCACGTGCGGTCTTGATCTTCACCGCTTCACGGTCGACATCAATGACCCCACGGTGAAGGAGGCGGTCTACGCGGAGCACCTCGAAGCGGTGGACCGGTACCAAGTCGAGGCGGTGCCCACGATCATCATTGGCGAGGAGCGCATTGAGGGGGCCGCGCCTCCGGCGGTCTACGAGATGGCTTTGGCCCGGTTCGCCGCGGACGCCTGAGAAAATCTTTTTGAGCGCAAGAATCGGATGGTGTGCCTCCGGAGGACTGACTATCCTTCCCCGCAGGAGGTGACAGACGCGATGAAGAAGACTGAGCCGCAGGGGTGAGCCGGCTGCGATCCGGCCGTCGCCACACCGTCGGCATGATCTTTCACGACGCGAAATGATCCCGGACTTGTTTGAGGGCGAGCTGCGGGACGTGGATGAATTGACCTTGAGACGGAGAGGGTCGGCGCTGGCCCCGCGATGCACGTGATGGCCCCGTCGGTTCTCGCTTTCAGTTCTATGCCAGCAGGGGGTAAACTGTGGATAGACGGCAACTTCTAAGACGACTTGACAAGGCGTGGGAGGCGTTCAAGGAGTCGTACGCCGGTCTGTCAGACTCGGAACTGATGGAGCCTGGTGTCACGGGCGCCTGGTCGGTGAGAGACATCCTCGCGCACGTGACCACGTGGGAAGAGGAGGCGCTGACGCACCTGCCGCTCATCCTCAAGGGCGGCAAGCCACCGCGGTACTACGTAAGGTACGGCGGCATCGATGCCTTCAACGCCCAGATGACGGAGCAGAAAAGAAGCTTTCCGCTCTCGGAAGTGCTAAGGCAACTGGACGAAACCCACCGCCACCTCATCGACTTCGTCCAGAGCGCGCCCGAAGATCAATTTATCCGCGAAACGCGCTTCCGCCATCGTCTACGGCTCGATACGTACAGCCATTACCCGAAGCACGCCGAGGCGATACGGAAATGGCGAGAGCAGCGGTCAGCCGGATGAGGGAGGTTCAGAACTGATGCGTATGGTGATGACTCCTCGAGACGCTCGATCCCTGCCCGTCGCTCGGCGACCTTGGGCGAGCCATGGCCTGCGCTCTGGAGATTTGTTGCCAGCCTGCAGAGAGGGCCGGCAGCGACGTCCGGCAGGGCCTTGCCACGTCAGGGGAGCCCTTCGATAGACTCAGGGCAGCCCTTCGATGAACTCAGGGCAGGTTGAGGGGAAGCCCTCCCTCATCGAGAAAGGTAGAGTTCAAGGCCTCGTATCGGCGCCTCAGGGAGGCAATCGACACGCGTTTTCCTTCGCGGCGGTCAAGGAGGGCGAGGAGGAGCTGACTGTGGAGGGCCTCGAAACGGAAGCCGTGCCGGCGCGCCTCGGCCCGGGCCTTTTCGAGGAGGGGCCGGGCCTGGCGGTGCTTTCCCTGGAGGATCAGGATCTCCCCGATGCCCAGTCGAGTGTAGATCCGTCCCCGTTCATCTCGGGTCGCGAGAAAGATCGCCTCCGCCTCGGCAAACGCCTTCTCGGCCCGCCGGAGTTGTCCCAGGACCTTGTGCAGGGTTCCCTCTCCCCAGAGGGTATAGGCGTAGCTCACCCGATCTCGGAGATCCCCGTAAAGACGCCGAGCCTTGGCGAAGTGGGCGAAGGCAATGTCCGCGCGGCCGAGCATCCGGTTGGCGTTGGCGATGCCGCAGGCCGCGTAGGCTCTGCCGAAGGTGTCGCGGAGGCGCCTGAGCTCACGGTGCGCCTCAGAGTAGTAGGTAAGCGAGTCGCGGTATTTCCCCATCAGCCGGCTGACACCCCCCATTCCACAGAGGCAGTACCCCGCTCCGGCTCGATCATCCTGCTGTTCGAAGAGGGCCTTCGCGCGCCGAAACGTGTCCAGGGCGTCGTTCAGGCTTCCCCGGATCCGGAGCGCGCCAGCCGTGGCCCACAGGACGTACGCCTGACCGGCGAAGTCCCCGGTCTGGCGGTAGGTCCGGCCGGCGCGACCGAAAAGGTGCAGGGCCCCCTGAGTATCTCCCATGGCCCGGAGAGTCATCCCGAGGCCGGCCTCGGCATCGGCCCGATCGGTTGGGGTCTTGAGCGTGGCGGCCAGTCCCAGTGCCTTTTGATAGTTGGCCCGCGCCAGACGGAAATGGCCCAGGAGCCTGAGGCAGTGCCCTTGGGCGACCAGGGATTGGAAGAGCCCCTGCTGGTTTCGGGCCCGCCGGAAGAGCCTCGTGGCGTCGCGATAGGATGCGAGGGCCTGGGCAAACATGCCGCCCGCGCGCTGCTGTTCCGCCCGGGCGAAGAGGGACCCTGGGTTATCGTTCCGCATGATCGCTCCCCCAGCCACGTCTACCATCAAAAATAACGCTTGACAAGGGAGGAGGGGATCGCTAAATATAGAATGGATTTCGTGATCGGCTTGTTGTGGAATCAAAGACCGCACGGGCTGCATGAAAGGCCCGGGCGGTTTTTTTATGGGTTGAGGTCCCGTTCCGAGGGGACCTTACCCCCGGGCAGTCTCCGGGGATCCTGAAACGAAAGGAGGGAGAAAGGAACGTGCGATACAAAGGCACCGTGAAGTGGTTCAACGACGCCAAGGGCTACGGATTCATCGCGCGACCGGATGGCGACGATGTTTTTGTGCACTACTCGGCGCTCCAGGGAAACGGATTCAAGACCCTGTCCGAAGGGCAGGAAGTTGAGTTCGATGTCGTGGAAGGGCCGAAGGGCAAGCAGGCGGCCAACGTGACCAAGCTGTAATTGGCCGAATCCAGCTCTGGGCGGAAAGGGCCCCGAGATCCTCGGGGCCCTTTCCCTTTTATCTTGGACGTGCCTAGGCAGGGCCACGGGCTGTGGTCCGTGGCTCGGGTTGCCGCTTCAGAGCTGCTCTGTGAATTCAGCGATCTCGGTGATCCTGACGCCCTCCACGACGACATCGGGAGCATAGACGACCTCGTCGGCACCCCAGGCAAAGGTGCCCTTTCGCTCCTGCCCCACGCCTGCAATGCTCTTGAGGACCCTCTGGATGTTGTCATTGATCCGGACCGTGTTGGGCTTGAGGGGACCGGCGAGCCTTCCGTCCCTGATGAGGAAGGAATCCCCGATGACGGTACAGGTGAAGTCCCCGGCGGCCAGCCCATTGATCGGGTAGGTGTACCAGGTCCGACCGATGTAGAGGCCGTCTCCCACTAGGCGGAGAAGTTGCCGCGCACTCAAGGGCCTCTTCCCCTCAAGCACGACATTGGTCCCGGCGATCCTGGGCGGCCGGTCGAAGTGGCGGCCTCCCCCCGTTCCGCGGCGAAAACCGTTTCGGGGGACGAGCGCCTTTCGGCCTCGACGGGGGTCAGTGCCGAGTTTTTCCTTTCCGCGGGGATCGCGGAGGAGGCGCTCGGTTTCGTAGGAGTTGCTCAAGAGGCCGACCAGGACCCCCTCGCGGATGAGGTCGGTGCGACCGGTTGGAAGCCCCTCGCAGGTTATGCCTTTACTGGCAACGAGCCCTCGGGCGGCCCCGTGATCATACAGGCTGACCTCCGGCGATGCGACCCGCTCCCCCAGTCGCCCCTGAAAGGGGGAATTCCCTGCGTAGAAGGTCCTGGTGGTGAGGCCGGGAATGATCAGGTGGGTCATGAGGTCAGTCACCGCCTGTGGACCGAGGATCACTCGGTAGCTTCCAGACCGGACGCGGATGCCACCGACAGCGGCAATCGCGGCCCGGGCCGCCTGGACCCCGGTCTCTTCGGTCAGGTCGCTCAGGCGCCAACCCGTCGCCCACCCACTCCCCTTGGCCTGGAACCGTTCCACCATGGCGGTGAGAAACGTGAGGCACAGGGCTGATTCGTCCGTCTGAACTCGGGGAAGCCTGGTCGAGCCGATGGCGATGCGCTCCTGAACAATGGATACGTCCCCGCTCAGAATGAGACCCAGGGACGAGATCTGCCGCCGCCCCCCGGCCACCTCGGCCAGGCGGCGAGAGCTGAGAAAGGTCCGCAGCGCTCCCCGGAGGGCCTTCCAACCGGCCCTGACGAGATCCGTGTCGCGGAGGTTCATGAGCCGGGCGTCGTGGTGGCGCGTGAGGGTTCGCGCTTCTCCCGTGGGTTGAGGCAGCGAGACGAATTCGGGGTCCGGGACCGCCGACTGTCGTGCCTTCGCGAGGGCCTGCCGCACCCCCTCAGCCGTGAGATCACTCGGCTCGCTCCCGAATCCGACGTGGACCCCTGTTGGGGTTCGGAAGACCGCCCGGATGCCGATGCCATAGGCCAGGGTGGATTTGGGTTCTTCGGCACCGTTACAGGGCAGGTGAGAAGTGTAATGGAGTCGCGTGAGCAGATGTTGGTTGGACGCGGCAAAGACCTCGGCCTCCCGGACATCCTCGACAGACCTGAGCAACGCCAAGGCCTCGTGGACTGCCCGCTCCAAGCGTTCCCGGGAGATCATCGGCCTCCTCCGGTGAGGCGCGCCAAGGACCGCATGGTGGGGCCGCCATTCCCCACCCGCTTCGTCTGCATCGGTTGCCCCTTCCCACAGTGCGGGATGGGGAAGAGGCGGAAGTCCTTTCCCGCTGCATCGACCGACATGAGGAAATCCCTCGAATCGGCCATGATCCCTCCGTCCCGGTAGAGCTGCCCGAGCTCACCCCGGCGCACCGCATAGACCTTTCGGGCGGAGATGCGGAAGTTCTCGCGGGACTCGGCGATCGAGGGGATCTTGTGGCCGACCACGTAGTATCCCGTCTCGACCTCGCGGAGGATGTCCTCGGGGCGGCGGTCGCCGGGGGCAAAGACCGTGTTGGACATGCGGATCAGCGGGACGAGGAAGGCCTCGGTCGCCTTCGCGTGGCCGTTCGGAGGTGCGCCGAGGATCGCCGCCGTCTGGCGGCTGTTCATGAATCCCTGGAAGATGCCCTGATCGATATGGATCACCCGCCTTCCCGGGGTCCCCTCATCGTCATACCGGTAGTGCCCGTATCCTGGCAGCGCGGGGTCGGAGTAGGCCGTGACCAGAGGTGAGGCGATCCGGCGGCCGATCTGGTTGGTGGCAAGGTCCTGGAGAAGCCACGAGCGGCCGGCATAGGCGGTTTCCATTTTGAGAGCGCGGTCCAGCTCTGTCGGGTGGCCCACGATCTCGTGGCAGAGGAGCGCATTGAAGTGGGGGTCGGTTACGACCACGACCGGATCCGGGGTGGTCGGACACGGAGGGGCCGAGCAGAGGGCGAGCGTCTCCTGGGCCAGTTCACGCGCAAAGGTCGCCAGGTCGGGCGCGTGGACCGGATCTTCCGCCACCCCGTGAAGGAGCACCTCGAATCCCCGCTGATGGCCGATGGCCTCCCAGTTTTCCTGCACGATCCCGTTCTGTTCCGCCACCACGGCCACGCCCCCCTCGGTCAGCGCCGTGGCCTGGTCGATGAGGGCCCCCTCGGAGCTCGCAAAGAGCTGCCGGCTGAGCCCGGTGAGACTGGTCACCTGGTTGTACCGGATGGCGCGGTCGAGCCCGGTGAGCGTCCGGGAGACCTCGGTGGTGTACCGGATGATCTCCGCAAGGGGCACCGACCGCGGATCGATCTCGAACTGGGCGGCGATGATCTCCTGTCGGACATCGATGGGGGCGAAGGCAGTATTCGTGAGGCTCTTGCCCAGGCCGGCTATTTGCCGTTTGAGTGCGGTCTTCTGAGACGCGTTCGCACCCGCGCGCGCGGTGGCATGGCCGAGTCCTTCCCGCACGATCTCCGGAAGCTTCGCCAGCTCCCCCGCCCCCAGCTGACGGCCGTAGTACCCGGCGGCAACGGTCTTGCCGCCGGCCACGGCCCGGATGCCGAGGCCCATCGTGGCGTCCCGGCCGCCGTGCTTCGGTTGCCCGTTCTCGGCAGTCGCGTGCTGTCCCTCTCTCACGGCGAGACGCAGGTCGGCATACACGAGGCCCCGGAACGCCTTTCGGGCACGGCGCATGGAGATGGCAATGTCGGCCTTGACATTGTCGAGAATCTCGACCGTAATGGCCGGGGCCATGCGTCCTCCTGTCCCTGTCCCTCCGACCGGCCGCTCAGGGTTGCCCGATGGTCACCAGGTCCTTGATGGCGTCAAAGATGATCGGGCCGATCCCGATCACCTCCTTGAGCTCCTCCACGAACTGGAATCGGCGACGTCGTTCACGTTCCTCAAGGATCGCAAAGGCCCGGGCCGGTCCGATGAAGGGGAGCTCGGACAGCTCCTCGGCCGTGGCCCGGTTCAGATCCACGGGAAGCCCAATCCGTATGCGGGCGAGGCGCTCCTCGCGGACCGCCTGCATGTGGGCCAGAAGATGCTGCCGGGCAGGGGCGGGTGCGCTCAACGGATCGACCCACGTAACCTGCGAGTGGCGGGCGAGGGCGTTCAGGAGGTGGGGCAGATCCAGTGCCCCGGTGTGATCGTGGTGCGGGAGGTGCCGGATCTTTTTCCCCTCGGGGGTCATCTCGACCGAGGCAAAGGCGGAATCGGGCAGGCTGTTGATGTATTTTTGACTCCACTCCTCCGCCCCTGCGAGCCCTGGCATCGCCAGCCATACAAGCAGGTAGAGCCAGAGCGCGCCCCTGCTTCCGCGCCGGATCATCTCCCCCTCTCCGTTCCTGAGGCAGGCCTACGATAGCCCGGCAGAACAATGTTGTCAAAGGCCTCGCCCGGCGCTCTCCATCCCGATCCAGGGAGGCGCTTGGGTTACACCGGTGGAGTCATGCGGGCTCTCCGTCGGGTCGGACCGGGACGAGTCCCTCCTGTTCGATGAAGGGCTTGAACTTCTTGTAGAGGTCGAGGAGCTTGGCTTTGTAGTATTCGATATTCTCATCCGGCCGCTCTGGGTCCCACTGGGAGGCCCGCTTGGCCGCCTCGTGGACTTTGACTTTGACCCCCTGCCCCGCGACGTAGTACGAGATCTGATCACCCGGCTGATAGGGCCGCGCCGACTTCAGGGCGAGTTCATAGGGGGCGGCGGGGTTTCGTTGCTTGCGCTTCACCTTCTGCTGGTAGGTCTCCAGCGAGTCCTGCAAGGTCTCCGTCTTCATGAACATCTGCATGGGAAAGCGGTGGGCCTCGAAGTCCTTGAGGTAGCGGTCGGTCAGCTCCTTCACCCTATCCCGCTCTCCCTTCAGGAGCAAAAGCATCATCTCCTCCATCCACTGCCGCTGGAACAGCTCGAGCCCGCGGGATCTGAGCCCCGAGCCCTTGATGATGAGCTTTCCCTGCTCGTCCAGCAGGGCGTAGTTTTTCATCTTGTAGCTGAACATGGATCGGTACCGTCCGGCGAGCTCGAGGCGAATCCCTTCCGGCAGCGTGCCCGCCAGGTCATCGAGGAGTTCGCTCTCCGCGTCCGGTCGCATCCCATCCGGGAGGGTGAAGTAGAGGCCATCGGTGTCCACCTCGATGATCCGGCACCCGCGACCCTCCAACCAGTCCACGATGCCCCTGATCAGATCCCGGCCGATGCTGGTGACCCGATTCGCCTGCGCGAAATCGTTGAAGTGGCCCATGTCAAAGCCCAGGTAGCCGTAGAAGGAGTTGATCAGGATCTTGAAGGTGGACTGCAGGGCGTCGAGATAGACCCGCTCCTCCTCGCGGGCCGCCTGGCGCGCCCGCCGCTTGGCGTCGACCCGGAAGTCGCGCAGGTCCTGGAGGAGTCTGGGAAAGATTCCCAGGGTGTCCTTGGCTGGGAAACACCGGGAGTGCAGCATGATCGAAGGGTACAGCGAGGTGACGTCGCAGTGGAGGATGTGCCGGGCCACCCCCTGGTACCGGATATCGGTGTACCCCCCAACGACCTCGGTCCCGGCAGAGGGGGCCGGAATCGCATGCCGCTGGCGGAGGTATTCCCGG
>JAHFDE010000022.1:0-6972 GCA_023249165.1 Candidatus Methylomirabilota bacterium
GACGGTGATGCGCTGAAGACCATCGCGCAATCTTGCCGCATCGCGACGGAGCATCTCAAGATAGGCCAGCAGGTGATGGGCCCAGAGGAGCGGCTGGGCCCGCTGCAGGTGCGTGTAGCCCGGCATGATCACATCGAGGTGCGTCTCGGCCTGGTCCAACAAGGCCTCCTGCAGTGCACGGATCTCGCGGACGATCTCACCGGTCTCGGCCCTGAGATACAGACGGAGATCGAGCGCCACCTGCTCGTTCCGGCTCCGGCCGGTGTGCAGCTTGCCGCCCACCTCGCCGATCTTTTCAATCAGGCGCCCTTCGATATACATATGGATGTCTTCGTGGGCGGGATCCGGGGTGAGCCGCCTTTCATCCAGGTCTTTCTTGATCTCTTCGAGGCCCCGGATGATTCGCCCCGCCTCGACGCCGGTCAGGACGCCCGCCTTCATCAACGCCCGGGCGTAGGCGATCGATCCCTGCACGTCGTACGGGTACAGACGCCAGTCGAAGGGGATCGAGGCCGTATACGCCTCGACCTGCGTATCGGTCTTTTCCCCGAAGCGGCCACCCCACGCCTTCTTGGCCTTGCCCATCGCTACTTTCTTCCTCGCCGCCGCATGGCCTTGAGGCGCAATCGCAGGGCATTCAGCCGGATGAATCCGCCGGCGTCCTTCTGGTCGTACACCCGATCGGCTTCGAAGGTAGCCATGGCGGGATCGTACAGGGAGACAGGGGACTTTCTTCCCACCACGGTGCAGGTGCCTTTGAAGAGTTTGAGGCGCGCGGTCCCGGTCACGTGCTTCTGGGTCTCGTCGATCATCCGCTTCAGGACCTCCATCTCGGGCGAATACCAGTACCCGTAATACACCAGCTCGGCAAAGCGAGGGATCAGCGCATCTCTCAGATGCATGACCTCGCGATCCATGGTGATCGATTCCACTGCCCGATGGGCCACCTGCAGCACCGTCCCGCCGGGCGTCTCGTACACCCCCCGGGACTTCATCCCCACGTACCGGTTCTCGACGAGATCCACGCGACCGACGCCGTGCTTGCCCGCGACCTCGTTCAGCGTCGCGAGCAGCCTCGCCGGCGAAAGCCTCCGCCCACTCATGGCGACGGGGAGCCCCTCGGTAAAGCCGATCTCGACATAGGTGGGATGGTCGGGGGCCTTCTCCGGAGCGACGGTCAGGGTGAACATCTCCTGGGGCGGCTCTCGCCACGGATCCTCGAGCACGCCCCCCTCGAAGCTGATGTGAAAGAGATTCCGGTCAGTCGAGTACGGCTTTTCCGCAGTCACAGGGGTCGCAATGCCATGCCGCCTCGCATAGTCGATCAGGTCAGAGCGGGATCTGAGATCCCACTCCCGCCACGGGGCGATGACCCGGATCGCGGGATCCAGCGCCATGTAGGTCAGCTCGAACCGCACCTGGTCATTCCCTTTTCCGGTGGCCCCGTGGGCGACCGCATCCGCCCTCTCCCGTCGGGCGATCTCGATCTGACTCTTGGCGATCAGGGGGCGAGCCATAGAGGTGCCGAGCAGATACCCTCCCTCATACACGGCGTTCGCCTTCAGGCACGGAAAGACGAAATCCCGGACGAACTCCTCTTTCAAGTCTTCGATGACCACCTTGCTCGCCCCGGTCTTCACGGCCTTCTCCCTCACCCGATCGAGCTCCTCGCCCTGACCCAGATCGGCGCAGTAGGCGACGACCTCGCACCGGTAGGTCTTGATGAGCCAGTGCAGGATCACCGAGGTGTCGAGCCCCCCGCTATAGGCCAGCACCACTTTTCTTATCTGCCGGGTCATATCCCGTTCACGATCCCGTCGCACCATGCCACCTCTTGCCATCTGGCGCCTCACCGCCCCAAGAGGGCTGCCAGGATCGCCTTCTGGACATGGAGACGGTTTTCCGCCTGATCCAGAATGATGGAGTGTGGTCCGTCCATCACCTCATCGGTGATCTCCTCACCCCGATGGGCCGGGAGGCAGTGCATGACCAACACATCCTCCTGCGCGAGATCCACCAGGGCCTGATTGACCTGGAAACCTTGAAACTCCTGTTTCCGGCGACTTCCCTCGTCCTCCTGCCCCATGCTCACCCAGACATCCGTGTAGAGGACATCCGCACCCTCGGAGGCTCGGACGGGGTCGTGAATCACCTCGAGCCGCGCCCGAGTCGCCGCGGCCTCCTCCCGCGCCTTCGCCACCACGTCCCGGTTCGGTGCGTACCCCTTGGGGCACGCCACGGTGAGGTGGATTCCCATCTTCGCCGCCCCGTAGAGCCAGGAATGGCAGACATTATTGCCATCGCCGATGAAGGCGACCCGGAGACCCGCAAGGTTGCCCCGCTTCTCCTTTAGGGTGAAGAGGTCGCTGAGCGCCTGGCAGGGATGGGTGAGATCGGTCAGCCCGTTGATCACCGGGACCGTCGCGTGCTGCGCCAGTTGCTCCACGGTGGCATGGTTGAAGGTGCGCGCGACGATCCCGTCCACCCATCGCGAGAGATTCTTCGCGGCATCCTCGACGGTCTCCCGCGCTCCCAAACGGATGTCCTGCGGAGCCAGATAGATCGCATGCCCCCCCAACTGGGTCATCGCCACCTCGAAGGTCACCCGTGTGCGGAGCGACGGCTTCTCGAAGATCAGGGCTAATGTCCTGGCCGGCAACAGGGGGTGGGGTATCTGCTGATGAAGCCGTTGCTTGAGATCCGTCGCCAGATCGAAGAACCCCTCGATCTCCCCTCGGGTCAGATCGCGGATGGAAATGAGGTCTCGCTTCACGCGGCTACCTCCTGGAGAGCCTTGTCCAGGATGCCGGCCGCCGCTCGCACCTCTTCCTCACTCACGATGAGGGGCGGGGCAAATCGGATGACCTTTTCGCCCGCATTGCTCAACAGGAGTCCCGCTCCGAGACACCGGGTCAGGACCGGTCTCACCTCTCGATCGAGCTCCATGCCGATCAGCAGCCCCTTCCCCCGCACGGCCTTCACCGCGGCATGGCGGGCCTGGATGGTCTGAAGCTCCTCCAGTACTCGCCCGCCCATCTCGCCCGCCCGGGCGACAAGCCCCTGTTCCAGGATCGTCGTGAGCGTCGCAATGGCAGCCGCAGTGACCAACGGATTTCCCCCGAATGTCGCGGCATGGGTCCCGGGGGTGAAGCTCGTCGCCACCTCTTCGGTCGCCAACATGGCCCCGATCGGAACCCCCCCGCCCAGGGCCTTGGCCAGCGTCATGATGTCCGGTGGAGCCCCCCAGTGTTCGTACGCAAAGAGGCGGCCGGTCCGGCCGATGCCGGTCTGGACCTCGTCGAAGATCAGGAGGGCCCCCGACGCATCGCAGAGCTTCCGCAGTCCCTGAAGATACCCGGCCGACGGGACACGGATTCCCCCTTCTCCCTGGATCGGCTCGACCAGGATGGCCGCAGTCTCGGGGCCGACAGCCCGCTCGACCGCTGCCAGATCATCGAAGGGGACATACCGGATGCCGGGAAGAAGCGGCTCAAAGCCTTGCTGATACTTGGCCTGGGCCGTGGCGGTCACGGTGGCCATCGTCCGCCCGTGGAAGCCGCCCTCCATGGTGATGATCTCGACCCGCTCTCGAGTGCCGCGATCCTTGGCGTACTTCCGGGCCAGCTTGATGGCCGCCTCGTTGGCCTCGGCGCCGCTGTTACAAAAGAAGACCCGGTCGGCAAAGGAGTGCTGGCACAGGAGTTCAGCCAGGCGGATCTGGGGAGTGACGTGATAGAGGTTGCTGACGTGCAGCAGCGTTGCCGCTTGAGATGTGACAGCCTGGACAATGGCCGGATGGCAGTGGCCCAGGGCGCAGACGGCGATCCCGGCGACGAAGTCGAGATACTCCTTCCCCTCCACATCCCAGACCCGACACCCCTCCCCCCGCTCGAGGACTACCGGGAATCGGGCATAGGTATTGGCCAAGCACCCGCCCGCTCTGGCCATCCATCCTTCCGTCTCGGTCATCCATCCCTCACTGGCTGGGACGCTGGCAAGCTGGAATGCTAGTATGCTAGGAAGCTTTCTAGCTTTCTAGCCGCTTGCTCAAGCGATGACTTCCGTCCCGACCCCCTCGGCAGTAAAGAGCTCTAAGAGCAACGCATGGGGGATCGTGCCGTTGATGATGTGGGTCTTCTTCACCCCGCCTTCCAAGGCCCGGAGGCAGGCCTTCACCTTGGGAATCATCCCCTGCGAGATCACCTGCTCCTCCTGCAGCTTCTCGACCTCATCCCGACGCAGGGTAGAGCACAGCCGTCCGTCCCGGTCCAGGATCCCATCGACGTCGGTGAGAACGATCAGCTTCTCCGCCCCCAGGGCCGCCGCGATCTCCCCCGCGGCCAGGTCGGCATTGATGTTATAGGTCGTCCCCTCCTCATCCGCGCCGGTCGGGGCGATCACCGGGATAAACCCCGCCTCTTCGAGCGATCGGACCACCGTCGGGTTCACGGCGACGATCTCGCCCACCAGGCCCAGATCCACCAACTCGGTCTCCGCCCCCTTCTTCCGGCTGTGCCTGACCTTCCGGGCCTTGATGAAGTTCCCATCTTTCCCGGAAAGCCCGACCGCCGGACTGCCGCTCCGGCTGATCAGGCCGACGATCTCCTGATTGATGCTTCCCACCATGACGGTCTCCACGATCCGCATGGTCTCGGGATCGGTCACCCGGAGGCCGTCAATAAAGGTGGGGGTGAGTCCTGCCTTCGCCATGGCCTCTCCGATCTGGGGACCGCCCCCGTGGACGATGACCGGCCGCATGCCGACGTAGCGCATAAGGACAATGTCCTGCGCCACCTCGGCCTTCAACTTGTCCTCCGCCATCGCGGCCCCCCCGTACTTGACCACGATGGTCTTTCCGAAGAACTGCCGGATGTACGGGAGGGCCTCGATCAGGATCTCGGCCTTGGCAACGGGCGATTCGTGTCGTGACTCACTCACGCTCGTCCTTTCAAGCTGTCAGCTGTCCGCTATCAGCTATCAGCGGGGAACCGGTATCCTATGCTGACTGCTGACCGCTGGCTGCTGACTGCTGGTCGCTACAGGATGTACCGACTGAGATCCTCATCCCGGATGATGTCCTCGAGCTTCTCCCGGACATAGCCGGCATTGATCTCCACCTTGACCCCCTCCATGTGCGGGGCCTCGAAGGAGACATCCTCGAGGAGGCGCTCCATGATAGTATAGAGCCGTCGCGCGCCGATATTTTGGGTGGCCTGGTTGACGGCGGTGGCGATAGTGGCGATCTCCTCAATGGCATCCCCGGTAAAGCTCATATCGACCCCCTCGGTGGCCAGCAGCGCGGTGTACTGCCTGGTCAGTGCATTCTGCGGCTCAGTCAGGATCCGGACAAAGTCCTCTTTCGTGAGACTCTTCAGTTCCACCCGCAGGGGGAAACGGCCCTGCATCTCCGGGATCAGATCCGCAGGCTTCGAGACATGGAAGGCCCCGGCCGCAATGAAGAGGATATGGTCGGTCCGGACCATCCCATGCTTGGTGCTCACGGTCGAGCCTTCCACGATCGGGAGGAGGTCTCGCTGCACCCCCTCTCTGGACACGTCAGGACCGTAGCCCCGCTCCCGACCCGCGATCTTGTCGATCTCGTCCAGGAAGACAATCCCGGAGTCTTCCACCCGACGGATCGCCTCGGCGACTACCTCGTCCATGTCGATCAGTTTCTGCGCCTCTTCCTGGGTCAGGATCCGTCGGGCTTCCTTGACCTTCACGCTGCGCCGCTTCATCCGGTGTGGGAGGAGGTTGTCGAGCATCTCGCGGAGCTGATCCATTCCCTCCACCCCCGCCCCCGGCACGACCTCAATCATCGGCAGGGCCCGGTCCCGGACGTCGATCTCCACCATCCGATCATCCAGCTTGCCGTCCCGGAGCATCTTCCGGAACTTCTCTCGGGTGTCGTGAGGGGCGGCCTCGGTCGTCCCGAAGCCCACCGCTGGTGACCCACCGCTACTCGGGGGGACGAGCAGACCGAGGAGTCGCTCCTCGGCCAGCTCTGCTACCCGCTCTGCCACGACCACCGTCCGCTCCCCTTTGACCATATTGACGGCGATATCGACCAGATCCCGGATGATGGAATCCACATCCCGCCCGACGTAGCCCACCTCCGTGAACTTGGACGCCTCGACCTTGAGGAAGGGGGCCTCGGCCAACTTGGCCAGACGCCTGGCGATCTCGGTCTTGCCGATGCCGGTGGGACCGATCATGATGATGTTCTTGGGTGCCACCTCGTCCCGGAGCTCGGGGGGAAGCCTCTGCCGCCGCCACCGGTTCCGGATCGCAATGGCCACCGCCCGCTTGGCCGCATGCTGGCCAATGATGTACTTATCCAGCTCGGCCACAATCTGCCCGGGGGTCAATCGGTCCATAGGGCTTCTCTTGCGCTCCCCTTGCCCTCGCGCATCGGTCACAGCTCCTCAACGGTGATCTGGTCGTTGCTGTAGACGGACAACTGGGCCGCGATGCGCATCGACTCCTGCATGATCGTCTTCAGGTCGAGGTCGGTAAACTTCACCAGGGCGCGGGCGGCTGCGGCCGCGTAGGGACCGCCTGAGCCGATTCCGATGATTCCGTCATCCGGCTCGATCAGGTCTCCCGTTCCAGAGATGATGAAGGAACACTCCTGATCCACCACCACCAGCAGGGCCTCGAGCCGCCGGAGCACCCGGTCCGTCCGCCAGTCCTTGGCCAGCTCCACCGCCGCCCGGGGCAGGTTGCCCTGGTACTCCTCCAGCTTCCCCTCCAGCTTGGCGAAGAGAGCAAAGGCATCGGCGGCCGCCCCCGCAAATCCCGCGATGACCTGGTTGTGGTACATCCGCCGGACTTTTCTGGCCGTGTGCTTCATCACCGTTTCGCCCAGAGAGACCTGGCCGTCTCCTGCCACGGCGACCCGCCCCTTGTGGCGGACCGACAGGATCGTTGTCCCCCTGATCTTCAGTTCACCGTTCACGGCTGACCGCCTCA
>JAHFDE010000022.1:7072-19339 GCA_023249165.1 Candidatus Methylomirabilota bacterium
GCTTTGGGATGGGCCTTGTCATACACCGCCATCAGCTGATCCAGATTCACATGGGTATAGCGCTGGGTCGTGCTCAGCCTGGCATGCCCGAGCAGCTCCTGGATGACCCGCAGGTCAGCCCCGGCCTGGAGCAGATGCGTGGCAAAGCTGTGCCGAAGCCCGTGAGGAGTGATGGCCTTGCCCATCCCGCTCTTCTTCAGATACTTCTCGAGAAGCCGCTCGACACTCCGGGAGGTCAGCCGGCCCCCTCGGCGATTGAGGAAGAGCACGGTCCGGTGGCTACCGAAGCGGGTGGAGCCCGCCATCCCCTTGATCTTCCCGCTGCCCAGCGTACCTCTCGCCGCCAGGTGCGCCTTCAGGGCCTCTCCGGCGGGCCGCCCGATGGGGACGATCCGCTCTCTTCTCCCCTTCCCTCTGACCTTCACCAGGCGCTGCTCGAGGTCCAGGTCTTCGACGGCGAGATCCACGAGCTCCCCCACGCGGATCCCCGAGGCGTAAAAGAGCTCCAGGATCGCCCGATCCCGGAGAGTGATCGGCGCTGCACCCTGGGGCGTGGCGAGGAGCTGAAAGGCCTGATCCACCGTGAGATGCGGAGGAAGCAGCCTGGGAAGTTTGGGCGTCGTTACCAGCCTGGCGGGATTCCAGCTGAGAAGCCCGCGACGGCAGCAGAACTGAAAGAACGAGCGTAACGCCGCGACCCTGCGAGCCAAGGTCCTCGGGGAGAGTCCTCGACTGCGCAGCGAGGCCATAAACGCCCGTACCATCAGCGGGTCGATCCGGTCCAGCGGTATCGCCTCGGACGCCTCCGGGTGCATTCGACGGAGAAACACGAGGAACTGGGTCAGGTCAATCCGGTAGCTACGGACGGTCTGGGGTGAGGACCCCTCAATGTCCAGCTCCCGGAGGTATTGTTCGATGAGTCGTTGCACCGCCGCCCCCATAGCGACCGAGGGGATAGCTCCACCCCGCTATCCCCTCGGCAATGGACGATACGGCCTGCGGCTTCAAAGATCAAGCAAAAATTCGTATCCAGGCCTCCATGGCCTTGAGGGACCGCTCGGCCAAGGCCGCCTTGCGCTTCTGCCGATCACGGACAGGAACCTCGAGAGGCGGTAAGAGACCGAAGTTCGCATTCATCGGTTGGAATCGGGAGGGATCTGTGGAAGTCACGTAGGTGAGGAGCGCCCCCAGCATGGTATCGCCCGGGGGGGTCACGGGTTCGAAGCCCTGGACAAGCCGGGCCGCGTTGATCCCCGCGAGCAGCCCAGAGGCCATCGACTCCAGATACCCTTCGACCCCGATGAGCTGGCCGGCAAAGAAGAGCCCTTTGTCCCCCCTGAACTGCAGCGTCGGCTCCAGGAGGAGTGGGGCGGGGATGTAGGTGTTGCGATGGATGCTGCCGTAGCGGAAGAACTCCGCTTGTTCGAGGCCCGGGATCATCCGGAAGACCCGCTGCTGCTCCGCCCGTCTCAGACGCGTCTGAAAGCCCACCATGTTGACCATCTGGCCTGCCTTGTCCTCGTGGCGGAGCTGCACCACCGCGCAAGGCCGCCGTCCGGTCCGAGGATCCGTCAGGCCCACCGGCTTGAGGGGGCCATAGAGGAGCGCCTCCCGGCCGCGGCGTGCCGACTCCTCGACGGGGAGGCATCCCTCGAAGAAACAGGCCTCCTCCAGGTTCTCGAAATCGTGCAGCGGGTACAGCTCTGCCTCCACGAGGGCCCGCCAGAAGGCCGTGTACTCCTCGTCGGTCATGGGACAGTTCCAGTAGTCGTCGCCCCCCTTGCCGTAGCGGGAGGCGGCGAAGATCTTCTCCCGGTCGACGGACTCGGTTGCCAGAATGGGTGAGATGGCGTCGTAGAAAGAGAGGAGCCGCGCGCCTTCTGCCGCGCGTCCCTGCGAAGGCCGCTCCTCCAGATGCGCCCGGAAAAGGCGCCGGAGGCTTTCAGCCAAGGGGCTCGAGGTGAGGGGACCCGTGGCGATCACCACAGGCCGCTCGACGGGGATTTCCGTCACCTCCTCCCGGACCACCGTGACGAGCGGATGGCCCCCGATCCGGCGGGTCACCTCGTGGGCAAAGGCGGTGCGGTCCACGGCGAGCGCCGTGCCAGCCGGGACCGCGTGGGCCCTGGCCGCCTGCTGGATGACGGACCCGAGGCGCTCTGCCTCGCCGTGCAGCAGGCCCGACGCACTCGTCAGCTCTTGGGACTTCAAGGAATTGCTACAGACCAGCTCGGCCAGGAGGTCGGTCTGATGCGCCGGGGTGCCGGCGGTCGGTCGCATCTCGAAGAGACACACCGGCACACCCCGCTCGGCTGCCTGCCAGGCCGCCTCTGCACCTGCGAGGCCACCACCTACGATGGTCACACATGCCTTGGGCTTCACGGATCCGATTATGCCGTGGGCTTGCGGTAATTGCAATCCGCCGTCGCGCACTTGAGCTCAAGACCCTGACGGGTCCGGTGCTGGACGAGGAAGAGGGCACTACATTGAGGGCACGGTTCAGGGATCGGGCGATTCCAGAGGACGAAGGTGCACTCGGGATACCCGGTACAGCCGTAGAAGGACCTGCCCCGTTTGGATCGGCGCTGGGTCAGGGCTTTACCGCACCGGGGGCACTTGACATCGAGGGGAAGCGGTCTGACGGTTCGACACTTCGGGTAGGCGGAACAGGCCAGGAAGCGGCCATACCGGCCTTGGCGAATCACCATCGGAGCGCCACAGGTCTCGCATTTCTCATCCGTCGGTTCCGGCGCCACCCTTTCCTTCCCTTCGAGGCGGAGGACGTTCCGGCAGTCAGGGTAGCCGCTACACGCCCAGAAGAGTCCGTACCGACCCCGCTTCAACACCATGGGGCGCCCGCACTGCTCGCAGACCTTGGTTTCGTTCACGGTTGACGGTTCACCGTTCCCGGCCTGACCCGTATCTTTCTCTCCCTGAACCATGAACTCTGAACCCTGAACCGAAGGAAGCTCACGGGTGTTCTTACACTCCGGGTAGGCGGAGCAGGCCAAGAATTTCCCGAACCGCCCCCAGCGGATGACCATGGGGCTCCCGCACTTCTCGCACGTCTCCTCCGTCTTCTCTTCAAGCGCCTTGAGGTTCTCCATCCCGGTCTTCGCCTGCTCCAGCCACTTGGAGAAGGCTCCATAGAAACGCCGCATCTCGTCGAGCCAGTCGACCTTCCCCTCCTCGATCTCATCGAGGACCGACTCCATCCTCGCCGTGAACTCGTAATCCATGATCCGGGGGAAGCTCTTGACCAGCAGATCGACCACCACCTCTCCCACCTCGGTCGGCCGAAATTTCCCCTTCTCTTTAATGACGTAATCGCGATTTTGAATGACCTGCACGATGGGCGCGTAGGTGCTGGGCCGGCCGATACCCCTCTCCTCAAGGTCCTTGACCAAGGTGGCCTCGGTGTACCGCGGGGGTGCCTGGGTGAAATGCTGCTGGGGGTCCAGCGATCCGAGCGTCAGCACCTCCCCTTCGTGAAGGGGGGGCAGCGCCATCTCCCCGTCGGCCTCGCCATCGCCATTGGCCTCCTGGCCCTCGTCCGCCCGGCGCTTCATCCCCTCGTCGGTCCCCTCCACGTAGAGCCGCATGAACCCCTCGAATCGCGTCACGCGCCCCGTGGCGCGGAGCAGGAAGCGGCCCGCCTCCACCTCCACCGTGGTCACGTCGAAGAGGGCGGGGGGCATCTGCGAGGCGACGAAGCGGTTCCAGATCAGGGTATAGAGGTTGAGCTGATCTTTCGTGAGGTAGCGGGCCACACCCCCGGGATCCCGCAAGACCGAGGTGGGTCTGATAGCCTCGTGGGCCTCCTGGGCCGCCTTGGCACTCTTGTACACGGGCGGCCGCTCGGGAACATACTCGGCGCCAAATCGCTCGGTCAGGTAGCGGCGGACCTCTTCCACGGCCTCGCCCGACACCCGGGTGGAGTCCGTCCGCATGTAGGTGATGAGACCCACGGACCCCTCCTCCCCCAGCTCGATCCCCTCGTAGAGCTGCTGAGCAATGGCCATGGCCCGCCGGGCGGTCATGCGGAGCTTTCGCACCGCCTCCTGCTGAAACTTGGAGGTCGTGAAGGGGGGAACGGGATGACGGCGCCGCTCCCGGGTGCTGACCTCTTTGACCCGAAAGGGCTGCTGCCCAAGCTCTTCGACCAGGGTGTGGGCCTCGGCCCCGGTGTGGATCTCGACCTTTTCCCCGTTCACCCTGAAGAGGCGGGCCCGAAACTCCGGCGGCGCGCCTGCGGCGAGCAGGGCATCGATGGTCCAGTACTCCTGGGACACAAAGGCGCGAATCTCGTGCTCGCGATCGACGATCAACCGAAGCGCCACGGACTGGACCCGCCCCGCGCTCAGCCCACGCCTGACCTTCTCCCAGAGCAGTGGGCTCACCTGATATCCAACGAGACGGTCGAGGATACGGCGCGCCTGCTGGGCCTCGACTTTTTTGAGATCGAGCGAGCCGGGATGGGCAAAGGCCTCTTGGACGGCCCGCTTGGTCACCTCATGGAAGACGACCCGATGCACCGCCTTCTTCGGGGGCTTTAGCTCTTGGACAAGATGCCACCCGATGGCCTCCCCCTCCCGATCCGGATCGGTGGCCAGATAGATGGCCTGAGAGTTCCGGGCCGACTTGCGCAGCTCCTCCACCACCTTCTCGCGCCCCTTCACCACTTGGTACTGCGGCTTGAAGTTCCGCTTCGTATCCACCGCGAGGCGATTCGGCGGCAGGTCCCGGACATGGCCATACGAGGCCTTGACCACATACCCCTTCCCGAGAAACTTCGTGATGGTCTTGGCCTTGGCCGGCGATTCCACGATGACGAGCGATTTCGGCACGACTATTGTTCCTCCAGTGAATGGCTATCAGCTATCGGCGATCGGCTGTCAGCAAAAACGTCCAGCCATAATACCATGAAGGCTCATTTGCGTATTTGCTTCGCCGTTTTCCCCCTTGCTGATTGCTGACGGCTCGACTGCTGACAGCCTCACTGATCGGTGGCGCGAACGAACGTCTTGCCGGTGAGCTGCTTCACCCAACCCTTCATCTCCAGCGAGAGCAGGCACGCAGCCACCGCGGGGACCGGCAGTTTCGAGCCGGCGATGACGGCGTCGATGTGGACCGGCTCCTCTCCGAGCACCTGAAGCACCCGACCTTCCTCGCCTTCGAGCGGCGGCAGGAGCGGCATCGGGGGAACCGCCTCCTGCGGCATGTCGGTCGGGATCCGCAACTCCTCCACAACGTCCTCCCACCCCTCGGTGAGTTTGGCCCCTGCCTTGATCAGCCCGTGAGAGCCCTGGCTCAGCCGGCCCCTGGCCATTCCCGGGACCGCGAAGACTTCCCTCCCCTGCTCCAGCGCATGATTCGCCGTGATGAGGGCTCCGCTGTCAACAGCCGCCTCGACCACGATGACCCCCAGGGAGACTCCGCTGATCAGCCGGTTCCGTTGGGGAAAGTTCCCCTTCAGAGGAGCGGTCCCCAGGGGAAACTCGCTCAACAACGCTCCCTGCGCTGCAATCGCCTCCGCCAGTCTCTTATGCTCCGCAGGATAGGTGATATCGGCCCCCGATCCTAGCACCGCGATGGTCCGCCCGCCGGCCCTGAGCGCCCCCCGATGAGCGGCCGCGTCGATCCCCCGGGCCAATCCGCTGACGATGGTCAACCCCCGCACCGCCAGGTCGAAGGCGAGGCGATCGGCCACCCCCCGACCATACGGCGTGGCGTTTCTGGATCCGACGATGGCGACCGCCCTCCGGTCCCGATCTTCCCAGGTGCCGCAAATGTAGAGCACGGGCGGGGGCTGGGCAATCTCCCGAAGGGGGGCGGGGTACTCTGCGTCCCGGAGCGTGATGAACCGGAGCCCCCGCGCCGCCATCCGCTTTCGCTCCCGAGCGACCGTTTCCTCCGCAGGAAAAGAGCGGATGGCTTTCGCCGTGACGGGACCGACCCCGCTGACACTCTCCAGTGCCTTGACCGGAGCCTTCAGGATGCGTCGCACGCTCCCGAAGCGCTCCAGGAGCAGCGCAAAGGCGGCAGGCCCCACATGGGGCACCATGTTGAGTGCCAGCCATGCCTCCCGCTCTTGCATGCGCCCCTCGCCCGAGATCAATGATCGCCGCAGTGTATAAAGTCCGCATTATACCCGTGGAGGAGGGGGAGTCAAGGGGGGCAGTCAGCAGCCCACAGGCTAGCACGCTAGAAGGCTAGTAGGCTAGTAGGCTGGGATGCTAGTATGCCAGAAGGATAGCAGGCTCTAGCGATCATGACTTTCCCGCTTCCCAGCGTTCTAGCGTTCTAGCGTTCTAGCCTGCTGGCCGCTCGCGGTTAGGGCATCTTCCGGAACAGGAGGAGTGGCTCACCCACACGCAGATTGATGTCGGACACGGTCACCAGGCCCGTGGCCGCCTGGGCAGAGGTGCGGATCACCACCAGCTCCCCCTGCTTGGTCGGTGCCAGGGGGATCGCCCGACCGCTGTCTGGACTGATGCCTGCCCCAGATATCCGATAGATGCTGAACTCATCGCCAGGGACAATCCCATGCTCCCGTCCGACATCCACATAGACGATGTCCCCCTGCCCCAGCGAATCGGCATCGTCCTTGGAGCCCACGATGGTTCCTCCCACGCGAAGATGGGCCGGCTGGCTCACGCCTCTCTGGGGGGGTATCCACTCCCTCGCCTCCATCAGGAGGTCTCCGTCGGCCAGGTCCTCACAGTTGTATGTGACCTTCGCCCGGGGCGATGCGCCCGCGGTGCTGACAATTTCCACCGTGCCCAGGGTCTTCACCTTGATTCCCACCCGAGTGCCTGTCGCGGGATGTTCGATCGTCGTGGTCGGGCGGACCACGCGAAACCGATCCCCCCGCTTGACCTTTCGGCCACCGAGATCGACAAAAAGGTCATCCCAGTACCAGTGCCGCATATTGTCCTCTTCGACCGGCCGAATGATCCGGCCGACTCGAACAATCTCCTGCTTCTGCGCCACGAAGCCGCTGCACTCCAGGGCCGCCCGGGGAATGGCGAGGGACGGGGGGGCTGCCGGGCGCTTGATCACATCTTCCGGCTTCGTGACCGCCGCTACGTCAGTCGGAGGAGCGACTTCAGCAGGAGCGACCGCCTCCACCGGAGGTGCGATAGGCGGAGGAACCCGCTCCTCGCCGATGGGAGGCACCGGGGGGGCCTCCGCCAGCGGCCTGGGGGGCGGCCCGAATCCCGGGATGGTCAGGGGATCACCAGGGAAGATCCGGTTGGGGTCGGTGACAAAGGGGTTCTCCTTCCAGACCTGCGGCCACAGACGAGGGTTGTCGAGATAGCGGCCGGCGATCGCCCACAGGGTATCACCCTGTCGGACATTGTAGACCCCTTCCGGAAGGGTCTCCGGCCTCTTCCGTTGCTCCCCACCAGCGGTGGCCTCTTGCGCCGCAACCTGCCCCATCAGCAGCCAGGTCACTACCAAGAAGCCCAGCGCTCCGCGTATCCTCTCTCTCCTCATCATCTTCTGCTCCCCCTGTGTTGTGGTCCTTCCACCTTTTTCTTTTTCCCACGCGCTTCCGATCCGAGAAGCCCGATCTCGCGCGCCGGTCGAGATGATTCGGACTAGTGCAAGCTTTGTGCCTGTTTCTTGACCCCGACGGCATATCGGCGGGTCCGCATGCGCCACTCGTAGACCAGCGCCGAGGCGACGAAGATGGAGGAATATGTCCCCACCACAATCCCCATGATCATGGCCAGGGAAAAATCCCGCAGGACCTCACCCCCGAGCAGAAAGAGGGCGAGGACCGCCAGCATGGTCGTCAAAGACGTCATGATGGTCCGACTGAGGACCTCGTTGATGCTGGCATTCATGATCTCGGCGAGCGTGCCCCGCCGCCGGGCCCGAAGGTTTTCCCGGATCCGGTCAAAGACCACCACCGTGTCGGTGAGCGAATACCCGGCCAGCGTCAGGAGGGCAGTGACGACCAGCAGGGTGATCTCCTTGTCCAGGAGGAAAAAGATGCCGAGGACTACCAGGATATCGTGAAACGTCGCCACGGTCGCGGCGACCCCGAACCGGAATTCAAATCGCCACGCGATATAGGTTACAATACCCAGAAGGGAAATCAGGATCGCCCACAGGGCTGCCTGTTGCAGTTCCCGGCCGACGACCGGTCCCACCTCGTTTGAACTTTCCACGACGAACGGGTTCCGAGGAAAGGCCTCCCGCAAGACCTCTCCGATCCTAGCCGCCGTCCCGGCCAACGACTCCCCGGAGGATTTCACCCGGATGAAGAGCCGCTGTCCCCCGACGAACTGCTGGAGCTCACCCTCGGCGAAGCCACCGGCGGCGAGGACCCGCCGGACCTCGCCGAGCTCAACCGGCTCATCAAACCGCACCTGGACGGAGGTGCCACCCGCAAAGTCGATCCCCAGGTTGGCCTGTCCCCGGGAGATCTGGACCGAGGCGGCAACCCCCAGGAGGACCAGGATGATCGAGACGGCGAAGGCTCCACGCCGCATTCCAAGAAAATCGATGTTCGTTTTGCCGATGATCTCCATAGCGTGTCGCGCACCTCTCGGAGGGCGCTCAGATACTGAGCCGCTTCATTCCCCGAAGGGTCAGCCAGTCGAAGACCACCTTGGTTCCCACTGTGGCCGTAAACAGATTGATAAGCACGCCGAGGGCCAACGTCACGGCAAAGCCTCGCACCGGCCCACTCCCGAAGAGGAAGAGGGCTAACGCGGTGATCAAGGTGGTGACGTGCGAATCGAGGATGGTCACCCAGGCCTTGCTGAATCCGCCGTCGATGGCGGAGCGCACCGTCTTCCCGAGTCGCAGCTCTTCCCGGATCCGCTCGAAGATCAGGACATTGCTGTCCACCGCCATGCCGATGGTCAGTGCGATGCCCGCAATCCCCGGCAGGGTGAGCGTCGCCTGGATCCCCGCCAGTAACCCGAGCAGCATGAGGAGGTTGAGGACCAGGGCCACATCGGCAACAATCCCAGCCCCCCGGTAGTAGACGGCCATTAAGAGGAATACCAGAACACCGCCCACGATGCTGGCCTGCACCCCGGCCCGGATAGAATCCTCCCCCAAAGAGGGTCCGACGGTCAGATTGGAGATCACGAGAACGGGGGCGGGCAGCGCACCCGCCCTGAGGACGATGGCCAGGTCTCGGGCCTCCTGCGGGGTGAACCGGCCCTCGATCTGCGCCTGGCCCCCCGGGATCCGCGTCCTGATGACGGGGGCGGAATGGATGTTGCCATCGAGGATAATGGCCAGCCGCCGTCCCACGTTCTTCCCGGTAATCTCGTCAAAGATCCGCGTGCCCGCCCGGTCGAAGGCCAGCGAGACATACGGTTGATTGTTCTCGGGGTTGATCCGCACCTCGGCCGAGGTGATCACGTCGCCGGTGAGCAAGGTCTTCTTCTCCAGTAGGAAGGGGATCCGACGGACCACGCGTCCCTGCGGATCTAGCACCTTCTCGTAGAGGACCTCAGAGCCCTCCGGCACCTTTCCCCCGAGGGCCTCCTCCACGCTGCGCTGCTCATCGACCAACTTGAACTCGAGCAGGGCGGTCTTCCCGATGAGGGCGATGGCCCGTTCCGGATCCTTGATCCCCGCAAGCTGGACGATGATTCGACGATCCCCCTCCCGCTGGATCAAGGGCTCCCGGACGCCGAACTCGTCCACCCGGTTCCGGATCTTCTGGACGTTCTGATCCACCGCCCGCTCCTGAATCGCCGCCACCTCACGCCCACTCAGCGTCAGCAAGAGCCGGGTCGCCCCTTCCCGGGATCGTGTCATCTCGGGGTACTCCCCCAGGATCCGCTCCAGCTGCCCCAGGGCCTTTTCCTCCCCCACCTCGACGAAAATCTGGTTGATCCCCCGTCGTTCCAGCACCGCGACCCGGATTCCCTCCCGCTCCACGGCTCGGCGGATCTCCGCCACGCGCCGCTCCACGGCATTCTCGACCGCCTTGTCCGCGTCCACCGCCAAGACGAGGTGCATGCCCCCCTGGAGATCGAGGCCGAGGTTGATCGGCTCGGGGGCCGGGGCAAGGATCAGAGGCCGCACGTATCGCCACCACCCTGGAAGCGGAGAAAGCCCCGGGATCGAGGGCAGGACGTACAGAAAGGAAAGGAGGGCAGCCGCGCCGACCAGGCCTGCCCTCCATGCGAGATACCGCTTCACGAGCACTGTCCTTCGCGGGGAACCGGTGCAGTCACACCAGCAGTCCGGATGCCCGAAGGGCTAGTGCCATTCCAACTTTTTCCACCCGTCACAGACATGCGATGCTAAGACCAGGCTTCGTTGCCGGAGTGCGGGGCAACGAGTTGGAACGGCACTAGGACACCGCCGGGACCTTCTCGCGGGAGCTTTGGGACCGTCGCCCCGCCTGCTCCACCTTGTGAGGTAACGGCTCGCGCCCGGGCATGATCCCTCGCTTCACCTCCACGATCGACGGGTGAGGACACTGAAAACGGTCGGCAATGTGCCGGACCGCTTGCTCAGGCTTGATCGTCTCCCCACAGGTAAAGATATCCACGGCCGCGTATCGGTACTCCGGCCAGGTGTGGATCGAGAGGTGGGATTCGGCGATCACCACGACTCCACTCACCCCGAAGGGCTTGAACTCGTGGAAGGCCACGTCCACAACCGTAGCCTTGCACGCCTTGGCCGCCGCGACCAGGATCTCCCGAACGGCGTCAACCTTCTTGAGTAACTCCGGGTCGCACCCGTACAGCTCCACTAAAAGGTGTCTGCCCAGTGCCCTCAATGAACTCCCTCCTTTCACGCGTGCTGCGCGATCTCACCTCCCACCAAAGCCACTAAAGCGCGAACATCCCCCGTGGACTACACAAACATTCCTTCGCTTATACAACGGTCTGGCGAAATTGCAAGAAAAAAATGCGTTCCGGCGTTTCCGGGAACCACGGACCCCGCCCGGGTCCCCAGATGACCAAGGGGCGTCCCTCCCCTCGGGCCTGTGGATCGGCCATTGACGGCCCTTTGGAAGCCTCTCGTGCGCGGCACAGTTATTGCAACCTCCCTTCATCACGTAGGCGAAAATTCGGAGAGCGCCCGAAATACGGGCACCAGCTTCGCCGGAGAGGCAAGCGGGGCACCGAAACGCCTGCAAGAGAGGCAACGCATGCGCCGAATCGAACGGAGCCGCGAGGCAGGCTTTACCATCATCGAGCTTGTCGTCGTCACGCTCCTGATAGGAATCTTGGCCCTCCTGGCCATCCCGCGCTTTCCCCAGTACCCCAAGGCAGGGGTGGTCTCGCGGCGACTCCTCTCGGATATTCGCTATGCCAAAGAGCTGTCCACACGGTTGCAGACGATGTCCGGGATCTACTTCATCAGCGGCACCCAGTACCGCGTCTTTATCAATAACGATACCAGCAGCGCCGCCAAGGATCCGCAGACGGGGACGACCTATGAAGTGACCATGTCGGGAAAGCTCTCGGGGGTGACGCTCAGTCAAACGTTTACCAACAGCATCCTGAAATTCGATTCCCTCGGCACCCCCTTCGAAGGCTCCGGCGCCGGGACCGCCCTCGGGGCGGCCAAGAGCGTGACCGTCTCCGGATCCGGCGGGCCGCGGACCGTGACGATCGAACCGAACACCGGGAAGGTAACCGGATCATGACGATCCCACGACTCTATCGCGATCAGCGAGGCGTCACCCTGATTGATCTCATTATCACCATCATCATCCTGGCGATCGCCGTGCCGCCCATGGTGGGGGTCTTCATCACGAGCACGCGGAACAGCACCTTCGGGGTCACCATGGCCCGGGCGAATCACCTGGCCTCGAACCTGTTCGAAGAGATTCGGTCCAAGCGGTGGGATGAAAATACCGGGGCCGCGAGCGCGACCCTTGGACCCGACACGGGGGAGACCCGCGCCACCTACGACGATGTGGATGACTTTCACGGGCTGAACGACGCCCCCCCGAAGGACTCGCTGGGAGGGACCATGAGCGGCTCCACCGGATTTCGGCAGCAGGTCTCGGTCTGCTATGTCGCAAGCACCAACCTGAACGCCTGCCTCGGGGCCGGCTTGACGTCGAACTATAAGAAGGTCATTGTGACGGTCACCGATCCCGAAGGGAGGGCCACGCCCCTGGTGACGGTGATCTCGAGCTTCTAGTGCCGTACTAGACCGGAGTGGACGCTTGGTATTTTTGGGGAAACGCGAGTTGAATAGGAAATTCGAAATTCGAAATTCGAAATTCGAAATCCCCCGAATCGCAAAAGGGATCGAAGGATTCTC
>JAHFDE010000145.1:0-3403 GCA_023249165.1 Candidatus Methylomirabilota bacterium
TGCCCCTGCCCCTCAGCAGAAGGTCGCCGCCCTACCTCCCCCCAGGGCCGAAGAGCCACCGCCACGCCCGCCAGTTCCACCCAGGCAGTGGACCGTCCTCTTCAACTCCCCCACGCCCGGCCAGAGTGAGGTCTCCCGCCGCCCCAGGATCCAGATCTTCTTCAACCGGCCGGTAGACCGGGAGCTGACCGAGTGGGCCTTCACAATCTCCCCTTCCACGCCTGGAAGCTTCGCGTGGCCGCGACCTGATCACCTCGTCTTCACACCAAAGGGTGCGCTGCTGCCTGACACTGAGTATACCATCTCCGTGACGCCTGTGGACGGCTCCCGCGAGAAGGAACCGTACGAGTTGCTCGGAGCCCGCTGGTCCTTCACCACGGGGCAGGCCCGGACCTATGGGAGGGACATCCGGCCTCTCGTCGGCGCGTACTGTGGCACCTGTCACGCGTCCAATGGATCGGCCGCCGGCGTTCCTCTGGGGACGTACCGTGACGTGAGCCGGTATGTCGTGCCGGGCCGCTCTGGCGAGAGTCGCTTCTATACGTTCATCCAGGAGCGCCGACATCACATCAACATGGCCGGTCCGAACCATTCCACCAGCACCAAGTTGGCGATTATCAGAGATTGGATTGACGAGGACCGGGGAGCACCATAACCCTCTACCGGCCAGAGCGCCGATGCGGCGCCTCCCCTCGAATCATCAGTCCTTTCCCGAAGATGTAGGCCATGGCCCGCTTCCTCCCTCCCTTCAGCCGCCATCTCGCCTTTGACCGTCCGGCCCAAAAAAATAAAACCTCCCTGCGGGAGGGCTTGAGTATCTTCCACTCCAACCGGGGTGTCAAGCGTCACGGGTGCCGGGGCTCGCCCTGGCACTTAACTTGCAGAAACTAGGTGTGCGACCCGATGCAGGTCCACCTTTCTCCCCCTCTCTCTTCGCGGGACAAGTCGCGGTCCGGCGGGAGTCGGCCATGAACCGACATCTGGCAAGCCTTCGGGCGCTCGCAGAGTCCGGGTTTGACCTTGCAGGGGACCTCTCCTGCCAGGCGGTGCTCCAACGGATTATAGAGCGGGCCGTGGAGCTGGCCGGCTGCCGATACGGGGTGCTGGTCATCCTGGACGCTGGGGGCCAGATCGCCGAGTTCTACGCGGCCGGGATCGATCCGCCGACCCAGGCTGCGATCAGCCACCTGGCCGCGTGGAAAGGAACCCTGGGGATCAGCCTCCGCGAGCAGAGGATTCTGCGGACGGGCGATCTCATCCGGTATCCGCGCCCTCCGAGCTTTTCCCCGGGCCATCCTCCCATGAAGAGCTTCCTGGGGATTCCCGTTTCGGCCCATGGGCAACTGCTGGGAGAGCTCTATCTCGCCGAGCAGCAGGGGGATAGATGGTTCAGCGCGGAGGATGAGGCCTTCGTCGGCGCCCTTGCCCGCCAGGCGGCCACTGCCATCAGGAATGCCCGCCTCTACGCTCAGGCCCAGGAGGGGGTCCGGCAGGCCGAGGCCGGCGCTCTTCAGCTCAGGCGGCTCAACGCCTCTGCCGCGCAGATCACCTCCCAACCAGATCTCGTGCAGAACCCGGACCGGCTCGCGGCGATCATGGGGGAGGCCTGCGGGACGCATCGGTGCGCGATCTTACTGGTGGACGGGGAACGGGAGGGGCTGGTCCGCACAGCGGCCGTCGGCCTTCAGGCTGAATGCGTCGAGGCCATCCCCAGTCTCCCCCTCGGGCCCGCCGCGGCCTGCTTTGGGACCGCGGAGCATCCGAATGACCTCGCGATCATCGAGGATATCCACACCGATCCGCTGACTATCCCCCATCTCCACCGCCTCGAGGCCTTTGGGCTGCGATCAATCTGGTCGGTCCCCATGCGGAGCCGCGAGGGAAGGGTGCTGGGGACGTTCATGGCGTTTGGGAGTCAGCCCGCTCGCCCGGCCCACGAACAGGTGGAAATCGCCACCGTGTATGCCCGCCACATTGCCATCGCGATCGAGGGCGCCCACCTCTTCCACCGGATGGAATTGACCAATCGGAGCCTGACGGCCTTGAATCGGGTGGCCCAGACCGTGAACGAGTCGCTGGACCTTCAGGAGATCCTCGATGCCGTCCTGGATGCGACGCTGAAGGCGGTCGGCCTCGAGGCGGGCAATATCCGCCTGTGGGATGAACGGGAAGGAGTCTTGCTCATGGCCGCCCACCGGGGAATGAGCGCCGGGTATGTCAATCGGATGCGGCACTTCAGGCCGGGAGAGGGGGTCTCAGGCAAGGTCTTCGAGCGGAGGGAGGTCCTCCTCGTCGAGGACCTGCGGCAGTATCCGCATCTGAACGATATCGCCGAGAAAGAGGGGGTCCGCTCCGTGGCGAGCATCCCCATCCGCTCCCGCGAGAAGATCGTCGGCGTCATGACCATCCTAAGCCACGGCCAACGTCGGTTCACGCCCGCCGAGATCGATCTGTTGACCGCGATCGGCAACCAAATTGGGACCGCCATGGAGAATGCCCGCCTGTACCAGGAGGTGCGACTGGCGGCGCTCGAGCGCGAGGCCAAAATCGAGGAGCGCACCCGCGACCTGGAATCCCTCAACGCGCGGCTTGAGGAAGCCCTGCGCGTCGCCGAAGATGCCTCTCGCCACAAGTCGGTCTTCTTGGCCAATATGAGCCACGAACTCCGGACCCCCCTGAACGCCATCATCGGCTTTTCCGAGCTCCTTGAGGACCAACACTTCGGTTCCTTGAACGAAAGGCAGCAGCGCTACGTCGGCAACGTGCACTCCAGCGGGCGACACCTCCTCGCCCTCATCAACGACGTCCTCGACATCTCCAAGGTCGAGGCGGGAAAGATCGAGGTGCAGCCCGAGGTCTTCGCCATAGGGCCGGCCCTGGAGGCCGCGATCCGCGAGGTGCGGTCTCAGGCCATACGCAGGGGGGTGCGGATGGAGCTGGAGATCGAGGAGGGCCTGACCACTGTGGTCGCCGATCCCCTCCGGTTCAAGCAAATCCTCTACAACCTCCTCTCGAACGCGGTGAAGTTCACCGATCCTGGCGGAGGTGTCCGCCTCTCCGCCCGACGGGTTCATGGTGCACAGGCTACGGCGAGCTCAGCCGAGTCGTTCATGGTTCAGGGTTCAGAGGCTACAGTTCATAGCGATCCCGGTCCCGTCCATGAACCATTCACCATGAACCATGAACGAAACGGCGATTTCGTGGAAATCGCCGTGCAGGATACGGGGATCGGGATCAGAGCCGAAGACATTCCAAAGCTCTTTCAGCCCTTCACCCAGCTCGATGCCTCGCTCGCCCGGAGGTACCAGGGGACCGGCCTCGGCCTGGCGCTCACCAAGCGGCTCGTCGAGCTGCACGGGGGGCAGATCTGGGCAGAATCCGAAGGCGAGGGCAAAGGGAGCAC
>JAHFDE010000145.1:3503-5118 GCA_023249165.1 Candidatus Methylomirabilota bacterium
CTTGCCGTGTGTCTCCTTCAGGTAGACGGCTTGAAGCGAGATCCCTTGTGCCCTTTCCAAGACGTGCTGAGGAATCGTGATGGAGGCGTACGCCTCGGCCCCGGGGCGCAGGTCCCGTGGCGTCACCGGAATGCGGAGCTTCTGCAAGGATTCGCTTCTCCCCCTGATCTCCCCCACGAGGATCATGTCTGAGAGCGGCTCGCGGCCTTGGTTGATCAGGCGAAGTTGGATCGTCCGGGGGCGTCCTTCCCACTCCACCATCCCGGCGGGCTCTACTCGGAGAGTTCCCTTTCCCCGGAAGAGTGGAGGGCTCGTCTGTGGCGCAAGGGGGAAGGCATAGACCAAGCGTTTCAGCGGAGGGTCGGCGACGGGGAAGCCCAGGACCTCCTGCAGGAAGAGGCGAAGCTCGAGCTTGTGGGCCGCCGGCAGGAGCATCGCCGGGATCTGAGTCCGGATGAACTCCACGTCGTCCCGTTCCAGGCGGCTGAGCGTGGTGAAGGGACGCAAGAGGTCAAGCCGCCGCCCGGTGTTGTCGAGGATGTGCGCCTCGACCCGACGAAGGTCCCAGCGGTCCACCGAGGCGTTTTGTAATTCGTAGACCAACACGAGCCCTTCAGGCTGAGGCTCTCGACTGACCTCACGGACCTGGATGTTTATGGCTTCTGCGTCACGGTTCCCCACCATTCCCAGCAGCAAGAAGCCGAGGACAATCCCACTCAGCGTTCGCATGGCCTGACCCCCCTTTGCAGCATATGACGGAAGACCTCTATGACTTCATTCACTCGAGCCCTTCGATACAAGATACGGATGGGGGCGACGGGTTGGATTGGTCCCACGCATGTTGCATGGCGCGTTTGGCTGCGGCCGGAGCGTGGACGTACAGTTCGGCGGGAGTTGGCTTGGTCGTCCCTGACCTGGGCGGCGGGCTCATGGCGTCCCTCACCTCCCGAAGGCCCTGGGTTGGGGGTAAACCAGCGCGAGGAACGGTTATCTCTGCGAGGATGCAAGTATCCCTCGCTCGGCCGAGGATGTCAAGCGGGGATCATCGGCGCGGACGTCCGACCTGAAACTTTTGTCGGGCGGCGATGGCATCGAGGCCGGCGCGCGCGCGGGCAGCGGTTTCGGACGCGGGGTCGAGATCAAGCGCGTCAAGGAAGTGGTGGTATGCTGAGGTCGCGAGGCTGGGGGAATTCAATTGCACCGAGCCTGCCCCCACGTGCGCCTCGGCGGCGCCCGGTCCCCCCGGATAGTCACGCAGGTGGCGTCGGTAGAGGGTGAGCGCGGCGGCGGGGTGGCCGTTCCGCTGCAGCCAGTCGGCCAGCAATAGCGAGTCCTCCGGTTGCAGCACGCGCCGCGTCTGATCAGGGGAGAGGGCAAAATACGCCTGTGCCGCCGTGGCGAAGTCGCCGCGGGCGATCGCTTGGGCAAGAGAGTGTGCAGGGGTCTCCTCGCTCTCGGCGGCAGCGGACACCGCCCGGTACTCGGGCGGGCGTCCGGTGACCTCTCGTCGGTTCCTCAGCCATGCGACGAGGAGTCCCGCCAGAAAGCCGCCGATGTGGGCGCCGTACGCCACCCCGCCCCCCGTGCCGCGCGTGACGAGAAAAGGGAGCAGGTT
>JAHFDE010000146.1 GCA_023249165.1 Candidatus Methylomirabilota bacterium
GTCGAGGACCTCCGCCATCTCAAGGCGAACGTGCGGGCCGAGGTGAAGGATGCGATCGAGCGCCACCTGCGACATGAGCCGACGAAGACGAGCAAGGCTCGGATCAAACGCTTGCGAGGTCTGGCGCGTCCACAGTTCCGGCTGAGAGTGGGTGACGTCAGAGTGTTTTACGATGTCGAGGGCCGCGAAGTACATGTGCTGGCGATTGTGTCGAAGGCAGAGGTGGAGCAGTGGTTAGAAAGGGCAGGGGAGTGAGATGAAAAAGGTTCCGGTGAACGAGGTGAAGGACGACCTCTCGCGCTACCTGCACGAGGCGGAGAAGGAGGAAATCGTCATCACCCGTCATGGGAAGCCGGCGGGAGTGCTCATCGGCTTTGCCTCAGAGGACGAGTGGTTCGAGTACCGCTTAGAAAACGACCCCCGATTTCTCGCGCGGATTGCTCGCGCCCGCCGCAGCCTCGCGTCCGGGAAGCGAACCACCCTGGAGGATCTCGAAGAGCCACGCGCGCGAAGGAAGAAGTAGAAGATCCCCGTTTCGCCACCCGAGTACTCCCGCCGCGAGGTCGCCGCGATCCTCCTCCAGCGGGCCACCCCGACCTTGACAGCTTTGTGCGGGCAGGGCATACTCAAGCCCTCTCTACGGGAGTTAGGGATGGAACCGGGGTAGGTATAGGTCCTAGCCCACCTCCGGCACAATTGACGGCGCACCAGAAAATTCCGACGCCCTCCCGGGCGGAGCACGGCCCGGGCGGGCGTTTTTCTTTTGGGAAATGGGTTCGGCGTAGCAAATCAAGCGCAAGAGAAACCACCAGTCCGTAGGAGGTGTGCTATGGCAACGTATATCATCCTCAGTCGGTTTTCCCCCGAAGCGTTCGGGGATCCCAAGGACTTCAAGAAACTGGCCGCGACCGTCTCGGCCAAAATTAAGAGGGAGTGCCCTGGAGTCACTTGGAAAGAGAGTTTCGCCACCCTGGGGCGCTTCGATGCCGTGGATATCGTCGAGTCGGGTGATCTCAAGCAGGTCGAAAAGGCGGCCATGATCATCCGAGCCTACGGACATTCGACGACCGAGACATTAGTGGCGACTCCCTGGAAAGAATTCGTTGCAATGCTTTAGTCCACTCGCTTGAGATTTCGCTTAGCAGCGGGACATGCTGGGCCGGTGAGGGAGAATGAAGCGAGATCCGAAAGGCCGGATCCGGCAGACTGCCACTGAGTACGCTCAGGAAATCCGCCGATGGGGCCGCTATACCGAACAGCAGATCAGGGACGCGGTGACGTACGCGCTCGATCGCGGGACCATCCTGCCCGATAATGCGGAGGGGGCAGGAGTGCCTGAAGGGAGAGATAACGCCGAGACCAGCTGGGAGGTGTCGAAAGTGCCTGATAAACAACGGCAGTTGATCGAGGAAATCGTCCTACGTCTCTTGGACCTGGCTGGCATTCATGGGTTCGACCGCTTGAACATTCTAAAGGGTCTTGTCACCCAAATGGAGCAGGAGGTTCGGGCCGACCGAAAAAGGGAATACGATTGAACAACTCTGAGGAGATCGAGGAGGGCCGAGAGATGGTGCAGCGGGGCGAGCTGCCGTCGCCCGAGGACTCCCGTCGCGACGTCGCCGCGATCCTCCTCTGGCCGCCTCGTCCCGTCCCGTGAAACAGCTCGGCGCCGGCTTTAAAGGTGAGTCAAGAGTCGACTTGACCCCATCCGCTCCTTCGGGGGCCCTTCCGAGCCCAGCGGACCTTCGTCCATTCTCCCTTTCCAAGCGTTGACGAGCAGGTACCTTTCCTGGGGGAGTGTGATAGAATGCAACAAAAAGCGATGGTTTTTTACCGCGTGCTAACATCGAAAGTGACGCTAGGAAGGGAAAGGTGATGGTGAGCCTGCTCCAGGAGAAGTGCGTGGCGTGTCGGGCGGAAGCGCCCAGGGTGACCGAGGAAGAGATGGCCGAACTCTTGCCCGAGCTTCCCCACTGGCAAGTCGTGGAGCGGGAGGGCATGTTCCAATTAGAACGCACGTTGCAGTTCAAAAACTTCGCGTCAGCGCTGGACTTCGCCCACCGAGTCGGCCGCGTGGCGGAGGCGGAGGGCCACCATCCCTTACTGATGGTGGATACGTTGTGTGCAACCGATCCACCGCCTCCCGCATGGGGCAAGTGCACCGTGGTCTGGTGGACCCGGAAGATTCGAGGCCTCCACCGCAACGACTTCATTATGGCGGCCAAGACCGACCGACTCTATGAAGAGGCGGGAGCGCAAGCCGCCAGAGGCATAAGTTGGGGTATGAGATGATGCACAAATACGGCCCTGAATCTGAAGGCGCGCCGGTGAGCTTAGTCGTTAGGCGAGCACTCGCTGGAGTCATGTTATGAACATCGTATACCGAAAGCAGATTCCTTATCCGCAGCCCGTGGTCCTGTCAGCATACTTTGACCTGGAACACATCGCACACGTCCATCCGTCCACGTTCGGGCGGACTCGGGTTCTCAAGACTCACGGCAGAACAGTGGTCTGGGAGCTGGAGTCGCCGGCCTATCTTGGGGTTAGGTTTCGCAACGTCATCGCCCAAGAGTACATGCCCCCATACGAGATACGCGCCCGCGTGACGAAGGGCCTCCTGCGGGGAACCGAGGTCTTCGTTCGCGTTGAGCCCAGCGACGGCGGGACCTGTATTGAGGAGACCTATATGCTCCCTCTGCCGGACTTGCCCCTCCTCGGGCGCCTGGTACGCGCATGGTTCGCGAAGAAGACGGATCAAATCTGGGAGGAGGACCTGGAAGTAGGCCTGCCCCGGGGTGGCTGGCCGGGTGTGCCGGAGTCTTGATCGGCTTAGTCGCTGACTTGGCGAGCACTCGCTTAACCAAACGCTGAAGCTGACGGCGGTCCGCCCTGTCCGTCTCTGCGAGCTTCAGCCCTTTCTGAGGCGGGCCGCCGCAGCTTAGCTTGGTATGTATTCTCGGGGAGCAGATGAAAGACACGCTAAAATCCGGCATCGAGTATGAGTTCCAGTTTCATGTCCCGAAGTCTAAGACCGTCCCGGCACTCTATCCTGAATCGCCAGAATTTCAGCAGATGCCAGAGGTATTTGCGACGGGGTTTATGGTGGGGTTTCTAGAGTGGGCGTGTATCAAGACGGTTAATCCCCACCTCGATTGGCCCCAAGAACAAACCGTCGGGACGCACATCAACGTCAGTCACTTAGCAGCCACCCCTCCAGGACTGGTCGTCACAGCCAAGGTCAAGTTGGTAGAAGTGGATGGGCGACGTTTGGTTTTTGAGGTTGAGGCGCACGATGGCCTGGATATCATAACGAAAGGCACACACGAACGATTTATCATCGACCGCGACAGATTCACAAGGAAAGTGGGGCAGAAGGCTCAATCAGTAAACACATAGCATACGTTTCGGACCGGCGGACGCGTGACGCTGTTCGGGACGAGAGTTCGCGAGATGGTGCAGCGGATCGAGATGCCGCGCCCCGAGGACTCCCGCCGCGCGGTCGCCGCGCTCCTCCTCCGCTGGGCCACCCCCGCCCAGTACCGGATCTAACCCCCAGTGGGCAGTCTGAAACCTTCCTTTTTCGCAGCAAATCTGATAGTTTTATGCCATGGTCGAACTGCCTTCTTGGTCGGCACCTGGGATAGGCGGGGGAGGAAACATGTCTGGGACTGTCAACATCGAGTACACGGTTCACATCTGGATGGAAGGGAATCAATTCATCGCGCACGCGATGCCGCTCGATGTCATGAGTGCGGGACCATCGCCAGATGAAGCCAGAAAAGCTTTGGACGAAGCCGTTCACCTGTTCCTGGTTACAGCCGCCGACCATGGGACACTAGAGGAGGTGCTCCAGGAAGCGGGTTATGAGCTTCGCCAGGGAAGCTGGGTGAGTCCTTCCTGGGTTGCCACTGAAAGGCACACGGCGGTCATCGGCGGCTGAAGGTGCCAAGGATCACGCCTGTCCACTGGCGGGTTCTGGAGCGGGTGTTCCTTACCGCCGGGTTTCGGTTCGCCAGGCAAGAAGGCAGCCACCGTGCTTACACCAAACCGGGCATCCCCAGACCTGTTGTGATTCCGGCCTATGATGAGGTTCCCGTCGCCATCATCAGGGCATAACCCAAAAACAGCCGGTATTTCCAGGGAGGAGTATTTCCGTCTGCTGGCGAAGGTCTAATTCAGGGCTATTCGCGACGCGAGGTCGCCGCGCTCCTGCTCCAGTGCGCCACCCCCCTACCAGTACCGGCTCTAGCACCCCTTCCCATCCTTGACACGTCCTTGGAAACCACCGACAATCGCTGCATCCGTTGGAACTCTGAGAACAGGGATATGCTCACCAGCGTATTCGACAGTTAGGCCGCGCCCTCACGGGATGAGACGACAGTTCTGGCAACGTCAGTTTCAGCTCAAGGCAAACGAGCCGGGATCGTGGGTTCTCGAAGCGCGCCGCCTCAAGCGCGCGGCAGATCTTGTCTTCGAAAAAGTCGCCACTGACCTCGAGAAGATGGCTCGAGGAAGCTCCCCAACGGAGCTCGAAAACCTAGAGTGCACGAAGGCCGCAAGCCTGCTTTACGGGCTCTCACTCGAAAACCTCCTTAAGGGATTGATCATCAGGAACGAGGGTTCCCGGATCTCCAGCTGGACATTGAGAAGGTGGCCGGGCAGGGGTCACAACCTCGTTTCCCTTTCCAAACGGGCGGGCGTTGCTCTCGATGCTAACTCCTGTGATCTCCTATCTCGACTTAGCGCCTACGTTGAATGGGCTGGTCGTTATCCCATTCCTACGGCGGGGGATCGCATGCCGCTCAGGCAGCGGAACGTTTCGCCTGAGTGGTTCCCACTACCCCTCCAGGCCGGAGAGCGCAAAAGCCTCGACGCGCTCTACGAAAGCATCGAACACGCCGCAATGGCCTGACGCGGGCGGCCTCAGACAGGTATTCTCTCCAGAGGGATTTTCCGGGCAGCCTGGGCGACGCGACTTCGGAACGAACCGAAAATGCATGATCAACTCAGCAAGCTTTCGCAGAAAATTCTCCCGTGCAACGAATGTGCAAGGCTTCCAGATAAAGCTGCGCAG
>JAHFDE010000147.1:0-2369 GCA_023249165.1 Candidatus Methylomirabilota bacterium
ACATCATCCGATCACTGAACCAGGCCATGACGGCAGGGTGCAGCGGAGAGGTGAGGCCGGATCGCGCCGTTATTGTGGGCGGGGTCACGGCCGAGAGCCTGAAGCCGGCAGAGGCCAGAGACCAGCTCGACAGGCAGCTCGGCGAGATCCAGAAATACGTCTCGCAGCGGGGCGGAACGGTTCATGTGATGGAGCGGGTGCGGGGGGTGCGCGGCATGCCGCACGATCCACACCATGGGAAGACGGATCAGCTTCCCTTCGTGTTGATGCAGCGCCTCGAGGTGGAATTTGCGCTCGGCGTCGATATCGATGAGACGCTCGAGCGACTGCTGCAGCTTGGCCTCGACCAATACGGCAGGAACGTGCGCCTCGAGTACCAGGCCATACCTCCCCAGGTCGTCGTGCGGTATCGCTTCTTGAACCTGAGAGACGCGCTACAGAACATCCATCAGCAGTGTAAGGCCAAGGCCCTGCAGCAGTGGTGCGAGATGAACACACCGGCCGGTGAGCAGCAGGCCTGCGTACAGACGCTGGGCGCGATCGGTCATCGTTTTGTCACGCAAGGCCTCACGCTGCAATCTCAGCCGGTGCTCGGAGAGCACGGACAAAGTACGTCGGTGCACATCGCTTATCCCTGGAACGAGGGACAGCTCCACGCCATCGAGTTGCTCGGCGATGCGCCGCTCCGGCTCCACGGAACCGTCACGCTGACGCTACCGAGCGCTCGGGGCTGGTGATGCCGATCATCCTCCTGAGCCTGCTCCTCGTGCTGCCGGCCACGGCATCGGCCGAGCCCATCCAGCACCGCCTGTTGCGAACCATCCAGACCGGCACCCTACAACACCTCGAACTTTCCGAGGTCCTCGGGTATGCCAAGGGCGATCAGGCAGATTTCCTGGGGCACGTGCTGGCGCGATCGGCGCTCGTGGTCCTCGGCAGGGATGAAGGCTTTCCCGATTGGCCAGTCACGAAACTCCTCGATCGAGCGCTGAATCAGCTCCAACGGCGCTCCCATGCGTACCATCTGCCGCCGGAGATGCTGGCTGGCTTTGACGGAGCGGACCTGGTCTTTACGCTGGTGTACGCCATGGTCATGGGTGGCGAGGCCGAAAAGGCCATCGATGTCCTGGAAACTCATCTTGATTCGGGGAACGCCTACGTCCGGGGGGTGGTGTTGCAGGGACTGCGCAATATCGGCAGCCGGCGGGCCAACAGCCTGGTCCAACAGGTGGCTGATACCCGCGATGACCGCAATCTGGCCGAGAACCTCCTGGCGGACCAGCAGTATCCGTTTCTTGAGGAGCTGCAACAGGACCTGCACCTCATCCCGAGCGATCGGCGCGCGCGCACGGAATTGCTTGCGATCGCCAGGGAGCGCTGTAGCCGACCGGCGGCCCTGGCCGTCTACTTCCTGGGGTTTTTGGCCGAGAGCGAGGATTGGAGACAGGCCGATGCTGAACTGGAACTGCTCCGCGACCTCACCCGCGCGTCGTGCTCTTACACCCGCTACTTCGCCATCCGCGCCCTGGCCCTGCGTTCGGCCGAGTCCATTGAGTTCTGGACGAACCTCTACCGCTGGGAAGAAGATGCCTGGCAGCGGGCCCAACTTGCGCGCATCGGCTTCTCCCGCTTTGGGCAGGCGTTCGCCACACCGGCCCTCGAGCTGCTCGCCGACGAACCTGTCCAGTACGTGCAATGGGAACTCATGCACGGCAATATCGAGCTCCGGGAGGGGGCACGGTTCCGCGATTACTGGGACATCTGGCAGCCGTCCACGCTCCAGTTTCGGTTGAACTTCCCCGACGGGAGCGGGCGAATGAAGGACCACGATGTGGATGCGCTGATCTCCTGGCTTGAGAAGGGGGCTCGCCCTCGCGATCCCTGGGTGCGCAATCATCTGCTCTACCGGCTGGCGCGGCATGTCTCAGGAAGGGATACGCGCCGGTATCTCAGGATCTTCGACTCGATTCCGGAGAAGGCCGAGCACTGGTGGGTCCTGCAGAATCTTGCGGATGCGCAGGCATTGCCGTTGCTCAGGTACTGGCACATGCAGGAGGCAAAGGAGGAGCAGCGAGATCTGCTCTTGAAACTCATCGTCCGATTGGAAGACGCCGAACCCCAGTCCGGACAAAGCCGCGAGACCTGCTGCCACGCCACCCCGGAGTGTCTCCTCTCGTGGATCCGCGCCCTGCCGGCTCGTGGTCACGAGGTGGAGATCACCACGGCAGAGCAGGCCAAGGCCTGGCTCCAGGGGACCGAAACCGCTTCAATCGAGTTACGATTTACTGATTCTCTCAGCCGTGTCGCTCTCGTGACCCGGCCGGGAGTTGAGGAGGCGGGGCGGTGGGAGCACCTCTACGGCTGCTGGC
>JAHFDE010000147.1:2469-5024 GCA_023249165.1 Candidatus Methylomirabilota bacterium
GGGTGCCAGGCGAGGCCTTGAACGTTGCGGTGGCCCATGGAGTAGACGGGGGAGCCGGCCATGGGATTGTCCCGGGGAATTTCGCCGTCCGGAGTGATCCGCAGAATCTTTCCGGCCAAGGATTGTGGGTTTTGGGCGAGGTCCGCCTGCCGTGCGTCTCCGGTGCCGACATACAGCATTCCGTCGGGCCCAAAGGCGATCCGGCCCCCATCGTGCACAAAGGCGCCGGGAATGCCATCGAGAATGACTCGGTCTCGGATGAATCGGCCATCCTGTTCACGCAATCGCTCGACACGATTGCGCAGCCCGTTCGCCTCGTAGGTGTAGTACACGTAGACGAATGCCCGGCGCGGAAACTCGGGGTCCAGCGCGAGCCCCAAGAGACCCCCCTCCCCCACGTGCGCCACAGGGAGGACAGCGACCGGGTTGGGGTCGAGGCGCCCGTTCCGGATCACTTGCACCCGCCCTGGGCGCTCTGTGACGAATGCACGGCCATCGGGCGCAAACGCGATCGCCCAGGGGATCTCGATCCCGCGGGCGTAGACTGTCACCTGAGGCCCGGCAATCGCCGGAGTGGTGATCAGGAGCCCCAACAGCATCGCAGCCATAAAACGAGCCATCTTTCGCTCCTCAATGAGAAGCGCGGGAGAGATCCATCTCGAAGCCGATGACCGTCATGATCTCGTCAGAGCGAACCTCCCCGAACACCCGACTCATGGCGGCCAGCAATCCCTCCTTGGTTCGACACGAGGGTTCGTGTTCATAGGCGATGAGTTCGTCCGGGATGCCTGCCACTTGCGCCACCATCACAAAGGCCACGCGGGCCTGTCCGATGACAGTATGATTGTGGCCTCCAGGGCACACGCAGAGGGTGATCGTCTCCCCCGGAAGAAGGCCCTTCTGGGACCATGCGAGGCCTCGACGGACGGTGACGTTGAGCCCCGGATGGAAGGTCCCGCTGATGAAGTGAAGCGTCTCCATTCACCTCACAGTTTCTTCGAGTAACGTTTCTAAGGTGGGCTTTCCCCCTTTGATCTTCACGACGAGAAAGCGGTGGGCCCCGTTGTGCTGCGGGTCGAAGGTGTAGTCTGCCATCACGCCCCGAAAGCCCCTCAGCCGTTCCAACCCGGCCATCAGAATAGGCTGCTGCGCCGCCCGAATCGGCGACGCAAAGGTTGCCAGAAGCAGGATAGGAATCGCGCCCACCACGAATCGAACAGGACTCATCGCCCGGACCTTTCACCCCCGGCTCGCGCTCGATCTCGTCCGGCGGCAGGGGGCTTCCGTTTGAGCCGCGACCGTCCACGCCTGTTGTGTGGGACTATCGGCCCCAACGGCCCACCAACAATAATGGGCACGGTCACCTCCGGTCAAGGCGTTTCGAGGCGAGAGAGACTCGGGGCCTCGGAGCTTTCATTCTCCCGGCAGATCGCGTAGACTAGGAGTGAGATCAATCTTCGCGCTTTCCCCGGAGCATTGTGTGGTGAGGATCGTGTCATGAGAACGGGTGCGTTCCCCTGCGGAGCGTTGCTCGGATGCGCAGCCATTGTGGGCGCGCTGAGTTGCATCGCCGAGGCGCACGAGAAGTGGTTTCTCGATGCTGGAGCGCCTCCCTTGCAGTTGGAGGAGGCCCTGGCGGCTCCCGGGGTGTGGCTCGCGATTGGAGGGCCGATCGCGCTCTGGGCCGTTGCGATGGTCCTCTGGCAGTGGCGGCAAAAACGCTCGTTCGTACCCGGCCCCAGGGCACTGGGCGGGAGGCCCGAGGCCCGAGAGGCGCTGTATGCCTTCATGCCGTTAGTCCTCGCCGTCCATCTCGGTGTCCCCCTGCTGGTCAACGGCCTGAATCACACCTTGTTCGCCCCCAACAACGGCCTCGAGGGGATCTGGGCCCACCTCTTGACCCTGGGGCAGATCGGGGTGGCGCTCGGCCTGTTCTACGGTACGCCCACCCGCCTCGTTGCTCTCTTCCTCGCGCTCATGTGGGTAGTGGGTCTCTTTGTGGTCGGCGTCGAGCCAATGCTCGAGGCGATCCACATCCTGGGCTTCAGCGCGTTTTTCTATTGTGCCGGACGAGGATCCCTTGCGGTCGACCGGGCGCTCTTCCCCAAATGGGAGCCGGGCCCGGCTCTGCTGGCCTGGGCCGTGCCGCTCCTGCGTGTGGGGGTCGGCCTCAGCCTCATCGTTGTGGCGTTCACGGAGAAGTTGTTCAACGTCCCCATGGCTGTGGCCTTTTTGGCCGAGTACCCCCTGAACTTCCTCCCCGCCCTGGGTATCCCCATCTCGGACGCCCAGTTTGTGTTGATGATCGGTGCCGTTGAGCTTTTCGTGGGCCTCTGCATCATGAGCGGAGCCTTCCTCCGAGACATCATCGTCATCACTTGGTTCCCGTTTAACCTTACTCTTGGCATCTTTGGTCCGGATGAGCTGGTGGGACACCTCCCTTTTTACGGGGCGATGGCGCTCTTCTTCCTTTGGGGAGTCTCGCACCAGGAGAACCTCGCGGCGTGGGAGCGAGGGATCCTGCACCCGTCACTCGGACCCCTCCTGCACTAGGC